>JBKOYW010000061.1:0-4616 GCA_046744275.1 Actinomycetota bacterium | reverse complement strand
GAGCCGGCCAGGTCGGCTGGCCGCGGGCGGTGGAGCCGGCCAGGTCGGCTGGCCGCGGGCGGTGGAGCCGGCCAGGTCGGCTGGCCGCGGGGCGCCTGCGCGCGGCCGGTCTCGGGACGGCTGGCGACTTGACGGCGATATGCGCCGTGAAGTCGTCACGCGGCGGTGCTTGGCGCCTTGACCGGCATATGTACGGCAAAGGCGCCATCGACCGGCGCTTGGCGCTTTTAGGTCGCTATGCGACACAAAGGCGCCAGCGGCCAGCCCCGCGGGCGGCTCCCTCGCCCCCTTACCCAGCGCAGTTGACGTTCGCCCGCGTCACCGCGCGGTGGGCGGCTCGCGCCACCCGCCGGTCTCGCCTCGGTACAGGCCGGAGCCGGTCAGCGCCATCCACGCGGTCCGGGCCAGGATGCTCAGGTCGAGCCGCAGTGACGCGTGCTCGATGTACCAGAGGTCGAGCTCGATGCGCTCGTGCCAGGGCAGCGAGGCGCGACCGTTGACCTGCGCCCAGCCGGTGATCCCGGGGAGGGCGTCGAGCCGGTGGCGCTGGCGCTCGTCGTAGCGGTCGACCTGCACCTGCACGGTCGGTCGCGGCCCCACCAGGGACATCTCGCCGCGCAGCACGTTGACCAGGTTCGGCACCTCGTCGAACGAGGTGCGGCGGAGCCAGGCGCCGAGCCGCGTGATCCGGTCGTCCCCCTCGTCGACCGCGAGGCCCTTGCCCATCGACTCCGCGCCGCTGACCATCGTGCGCAGCTTGTAGAGCTCGAACGCCCGCCCGCCGCGGCCCACGCGGTGCTGCCGGTAGACCGGATGGCCGTGGGTCTCGAGACGGATCGCGAGGACGCAGGCGGCGACGGCCGGCGAGGCGAGGACGAGCGCGCAGCCGCCGAGCAGCACGTCGAGCGCGCGCTTGCGGCGCGACGACAGGTACGCCGACCCGCTCACGGTGTGGGCTTCGAGCGCCGGCCCGCTCATCGCGTGCCCTCGGGAGCCTCCCAGCCGACCTCGGTCCCGTGGCGCAGCCAGTCGTAGAGCCCGGCTGCGAGCGCCGCCGTGGTGAGCACGTAGTACCGCGCGACCAGCAGCGGCCGAGTCCGCACGCGGCCGCCCGCGAACGCGGCCGCCAGCGTCGCCGCCTGCACGGCGGCGGCGGCCGCGTACGTCCGGCCGCGCCCGATCAGCGCCAGCGTGGCGACACCCGCGAGCACGTGCAGCAGCGGCGACGCGTAGCGCAGCAGCCGGTGCGAGGCCATCATCACCGCGTACAGCGGCTCGTACCCGCGCGGATCGAGCAGCCCGCCGCGCACGACGATCGGCCACGCGTAGCTCATCATCCGCCGCTTGCGCGCCCACTCGCCCTCGATCGTGGGGACCATCTTCTCGCTCGCCCGCGCGGCCGGCGCGTAGACCGCCCGCCAGCCGCGCTTGACGACGTTGAACGGGAGCGCGAGGTCGTGCCCCTCGACCGGCTCATACGCCTCCGGGCGCACCGCGTAGATCGCGCCGTTGCCGGCGGTGACCGAGGCGAGCGCCGACTCGTGCTCGCGCAGCCACATCTCGTAGCGCCAGTACAGGCCCTCCTGGTTGGTGCCGGCGTCGTTGACGAACCGCACCTGGCCGCAGGCATAGCCGACCTCCGGATCCTCGAACGCCGCCGCCAGGTGCGCGAGCGCGTCCGGCTCCCACATCGCGTTGGCATCCGAGAACGCCAGCAGCTCGCCGCTCGCCATCTGCACCGCCATGTCCTGCGCCCGGTACTTGCCGCCGCGCTGCAGCTCCAGGACGCGGTCGGCGCCCGCCGCCCGGGCTCGGTCGGCGGTCGCGTCCGCGCCGGGCTCGGCGCCTCCGTCGACGGCGACGATCAGCTCGAGCCGGTCGCGCGGCCAGTCGAGCTCGAGCGCGTTGGCGACCTTGGCGGCGATCACCGCCTCCTCACGGTACGCCGCCACCACGAGCGTCACCCGCGGTCGCACGTCGCTCGGCGACGGCGGCGTCCAGGCCGGCGCGCCGAGCCGCCGCAGCGCCGCGAGGAACAGCCCGTAGCCGAGCTGCGCCCACGCCAGCAGGGCGACCGGGATCCAGAACAGGGCGCGCACGGCGGCGCATGGTGGCAGACCGCGTCACACTCGAACCGTGCAGCTGCCCACCCTCCGTGACGGCGACCTCGTCATGCGCCCCAAGCGGCCCACGGACGCGGAGGCGATCACCGCCGCCTGCCAGGACCCCGAGATCCCGCGCTGGACGTTCGTGCCCTCCCCGTACTCGCTCGCCGACGCCCAGGCGTTCCTCGCCAAGAGCGCCGAGGAGGAGGCGGAGGGCCGCTCGGCGAACTTCCTGGCGGTCGACGCGGACGGCAGCCTGCTCGGCTCGTTCAGCGTGATGGAGCTCGACCGCGAGCCCGGGTTCGGCGAGATCGGCTACTGGGTGGCGGCCGAGGCACGCGGGCGCGGGATCGCCACCCGCGGCGTGCGGCTGCTCGCCGACTGGGCACGCGACGAGCTCGGGCTCACGCGAATCGAGATCCTGCCCCACAAGGACAACGTCGCCTCCCGCCGGGTGGCCGAGAAGGCGGGCTTCACCGACACCGGCGAGTTGGTCGGGGCGCCGCGGGCCGGCGTCGAGGACCCGATCTACGCGCTCTACGCCTGGACCGCGTCCTGACCTGCGGCGCTCCCCCGGACGCGCTGGCAGTATCCCCGCGGCGATGGCCGTCGAGCTCACCTACTGCGTGGTCAACACCGAGCAGCGCCAGCTCCTGAGCTACTGCCTGGATGCGATCGCGCGCGAGCGGGCGACCGTCGACTTCGAGACCGAGACGCTCGTGCTCGACAACGCGTCGCGCGACGGCTCGGCCGAGACCGCCCGCGCGCACGCGGTGACCACCGAGGTGATCACGCTCGACCGCCGGCACGGACGCGGCGAGAACGCCACCGAGCTCCTCAAGCGCGCCCGCGGGCGCTACTGCCTGCTGCTCAACGAGGACTCAGAGCTCGAGCCCGGCGCGACCGCGGCCCTGCACTTCGCGCTCGACCTCGCGCGCGACGCCGGCGCGGCAGGAGCGACGCTCGTGACCCCGGACGGCGTGCAGCAGCCGTCCGCCTGGCGGTTCCCGAGCGCGTGGACCGCCCTGCTGTCGCTGGTCGGGCTGCGGCGGCGCTTCGTGGTGCAGAGCCGCGGCGACCGCGTGCGCGACGTCGACTGGGCGCCGGCGGCGGCGCTGCTCGTCCGCCGGGAGGCCGCCGAGGCCGTCGGCTGGATCGAGCCCGACGAGGTCGGGTTCTGCCGCCGCCTCCGCGCCGCAGGCCGGCGCGTGCTGTACGTGCCCGACGCCCGGGCCGTGCACCACGAGCATTTGTAACGTCCGTGCCTGGATGAGCGATCACGCCCAGCCCGCCGAGCAGCGGGTCACGCCCCTCGAGCTGTTCTTCGACCTCGTGTTCGTGTTCGCGATCACGCGCATCACCAGCCTGATGGCGCACGACCTGTCCTGGACCTCGATCGGCCAGGGCCTGCTCGTGCTCGCCGCGCTCTGGTGGGGCTGGGCGGCGTACGCGTGGCTCACCAACCACGTGGCGGGGGAGGACTTCCGCGCGCGGCTCGTCGTGTTCGTCGCGATGGGCGCGATGACGCTCGTCGCGCTCGCGGTCCCCGACGCGTTCGGCGACCACGCGCTGCTGTTCGCGCTCGGCTATTTCGTGATGCGGATGGCGCACCTCGGGCTCTACTGGGTCGCGAGCCGTGAGGAGCCGGAGGTGCACGTCGCCGTCGCCCGCCTGCTGCCGACCGGGATCAACGGCCCGCTGCTGCTGATCGCGGCCGCGTTCACCGACGGCGCACTGCAGGCGACGCTGTGGGTCGTCGCGCTCGCGATCGACTACGGCGGGCCGTTCGTGACCGGCGTCGCCGGCTACCGAGTCCATCCGGCGCACTTCGCTGAGCGCTTCTCGCTGATCGTCATCATCGCGCTCGGCGAGTCGATCGTGGCGATCGGGGTCGGCGCCGGCGACGAGGCGCTCGACACCGCGATCGCCGTCGCGGCGGTGCTCGCGCTGGTGGCGTCGGCCGGGCTGTGGTGGGCGTACTTCGATCTCGTGGCGCCGGTCGCGAACCGGCGGCTGGGCGAACTGCAAGGCGTCGCGCGCAATACGCTCGCGCGCGACTCGTTCGCCTACCTGCACCTGCCGATGATCGCCGGCATCGAGCTGTTCGCGCTCGGCGTCGAGCAGGTCGTCGGCCACGTCGACGAGGCGCTGAAGATCGAGGCGTCGCTGGCGCTGTTCGGCGGCGTCGCGCTCTACCTGCTAGCCCACGTCGCGTTCCGGCTGCGCAACGTCGGCACCGTGAACCGGCAGCGACTGGCAACCGCGATCGTGCTGCTCGCCTGCGTGCCGCTCGGCGTGGAGCTCGAGGCGCTCGCAGCGCTGGGCGTGACGTGCGCGCTGATCGCGGTGCTGATCGCCTACGAGACGCTGCGCTTCAGCGCCGACCGGGTGCGGGTACGGATGGAGGCATGACCGATCCCGGCGGAGGCTTCGGTTGGCGCAGCGCGCGGCACCTGCCGCGCCGCCGCGGCGGCGTGTTCGGCTTGGCGCGGATCGCCGAGGACGCCGAGC
>JBKOYW010000020.1:0-12702 GCA_046744275.1 Actinomycetota bacterium | reverse complement strand
CAGGACCGCTCGCTGTGGCATCCCGAGCAGATCGCCGAGGGCCGGGCGGTGCTCGAGCGCGCGCTGGCGCTCGGCGGCCGCGGTCAGTACGTCCTGCAGGCGGCGCTCGCATCGCTGCATATGGAGGAGCCCGCAGACTGGCCGCGGATCGCCGCGCTGTACGGCGAGCTCGCCGAGATCACCGGCTCATCGGTCGCCGAGCTCAACCGGGCGGTCGCGGTCGCCGAGGCGGGCGACGCCGGCGCCGCACTCGAGCTCGTCGAGCGGCTCGAGCTGGACCAGTACCACTACCTGCACGCCACGCGCGCGGAGCTGCTGCGCAGGCTGGACCGGGTCGAGGATGCGCGCGCCGCCTACGCGCGCGCTGGAGCTCGTGCATTCCGACGCGGAGCGCAGCTTCCTCGAGCGGCGCGTGGAGGAGCTCGGCCGATGACCGGCACACGGCGATGGCGCCGCTGCCCCGCGCGCCCACGGTAGCGTCCCTCGCGTTTCATCGAGGCGGGATGGCCTGGTGCGTCGTGGAATCAGTCATCTAGCCCACCAGGCGGTTCCACGGCTGCGCGCCGAGCTGCGCGTGGATCGCGCGGCGCGTGCGCCACTGCTCGTCCGCCATGCGCTCGAGCCGCCGCTCGAGCAGGCGCTCCTCGGCCTCCGCACTGCGGATCAGAAGCTCGAGCGATCGCCGCTCCATCAGTTCGCTTTCCATGTCCTGCTCCTTCGGGTCTTTCGGAGCATCGTGAGGCGCGCGCGGCCGGCCGACCATCGCTCGCCCGGACCGGCCGTCGGACGACCGGCGCACCGTCGATCGGATGACGCGCAGGTCGTCTCGCAACAGCGGCGGACGGGCGATGGCGCGGCCGCACTCGACCGGCGACGCTGCGGGCATCGCATGAAGGTCGTACTGCGGCATCATCAAGGCATGTCCCGGACGCGCGTCAGAGTCGTGGTCGCCGACGACCACCCGCTGTTCCGCGAGGGGATCGAGCGCGCCGTCCGCGAGCGGCCGGAGCTCGAGCTCGTCGGCTCGGCGGCCGACGGCCGCGAGGTGCTCGGGCTGATCCGCGACCTCGAGCCCGTGGTCGCCGTGCTCGATCTCAGGCTCCCCGGTCTGGACGGGCTGCAGGTCCTGAACGCGATTACGCGCGACGGCGTGCCGACGCGCGTGCTGATCCTCTCCGCGTCGGGCGACCCGGAGCTCGTCTACCGCGCGGTGCAGGGCGGCGCGGCCGGCTACTTCCGCAAGGAGGCGGACCGCCACGCGATCCTCGACGCGATCTCGGCGGTCGCGCGCGGAGGCACGGTGGTCGACCCCGAGCTCCAGGCGGGCGTGTTCGACCAGATCCGCGTCCGCGGCACCGGTGAGGACCGGCCGATCCTCACGGCCCGCGAGCAGGAGGTCCTCACGCTGATGGCCGAAGGCCTGTCCGGTCCGCAGATCGCGGACCGTCTGATCGTCGCGCTCCCCACGGTGAAGACGCACCAGGCGCGGCTGTACGAGAAGCTCGGCGTGTCCGAGCGCGCCGCCGCCGTCGCCGAGGCGATGCGACGCGGACTGCTCGAGTGAGGGCGCTCGGCGTCCGACATCTCTGGCTGGCGGCCCTGCGGGTCGCGCTGGTGCCGGTGGTGCTGCTCGGCGAGCAGCTCGTCGACCACCCGGTCGCGCACACCGGGGCGTTCCCGTTCCTGCTCGCGGCGTACGCGGCCTGGGCGCTCGCGCTGCTCGGGTTGCACCTGTCGGCCCGGCGCGTGCCGGAGGCGCTCGAGCGCGTCGAGCCGTTCATCGACCTGGCGGGGATCGTCGTGCTCACCTACGCATCCGGCGGCCCGTTCTCGGAGACCGCGATGGCGTTCTTCGTGCTGCCGGTGCTCGCCGCGGCGCGCCTCAGCCCGGTGGTGACGGCGGGATGGGCGCTCGGGGCGATCGCCGCCTTCATCCTGCTCTCCGCCGTGCACCCGACCGCGGGTGAGGCCGAGGCGACCGAGCGCGTCGTCAGCCAGGTCGCGTACCTGGCGCTCATCGGCCTCGCCGCGACGGTGGTCTCGCTCGTGCTGCAGCAGCGCGACCGCGCGATCGCGAGGCTGGCGGAGCAGCGCGGGCAGCTCGCGACCCACGCGCTGACGGCCGAGCAGCGCGAGCGCCGCCGGCTGGCGGAGCTGCTCCACGACGAGTCCGTACAGACGCTCTCGCTCGCCCGCCAGGAGATGGTCGACTACCACCGCACGGGCCGCGACGTCTCGTTCGAACGCGCGCGCCATGCGATCGACGAGACGATGGCGCAGCTCCGCGGCGAGATCTTCGAGCTGCATCCGTACGTGCTCGACCACGCCGGGCTGGAGGCAGCGCTGAGCGCGATCGCCGACCGCAGCGCGCAGCGCATGGGCGCCGAGATCGCGGTCGCGGTCGATCCCGGCGCCGGCGGGCGCCACGACGAGCTGATCGTGGTGCTGGCCCGCGAGCTCCTCTCCAACGTCGTCAAGCACAGCCGCGCCGCGCACGTCGAGGTGACGGTCGCGGCCGACGCCGAGCGGGTGGAGCTCGAGGTGCGCGACGACGGCCGTGGCTTCGACCCCTCGCGGCGCGCGGCGTCGCTGCTCGACGGACACATCGGCCTGGCCTCGAGCGAGCAGCGCGTCGAGTCCGCCGGCGGCACGTTCGTCGTGGCGAGCGCGCCCGGCGAGGGGACGACCGTTCGGGTCACGCTGCCGTCATCCGCCTGATCCGGCGGTCGCACGATCGCCGCGCGCGGCCCTGCGGATGACGATGGACGGCATGACGCGTACTCTCGCCATCTCACTCATCGCCATCCTCTGCGGCGGCGCCGCCGGCGGCATCGTCGGCGCCATCGTCTCCGACGACGACGCAGCCAGCCCCGACACCGCCGCGCAGGCTTCAATCGCAGGCGGGCCGACGCCCGCCGCGACCTACCGCCGCGACGCGCCCGGCGTCGTCCAGATCACAGCGAACGAGACGACGCAGGTCCCGACGACCCCGTTCACGCCGCCCCAGAGCCAGAAGGTCCAGTCGCTCGGCTCCGGGTTCGTGATCGACACGCGCGGCGACATCGTGACCAACGACCACGTTGTAGCGGGCGGCACCGGGATCCGCGTCGGATTCAGCGGCGGCTCCTCCTATCCCGCCACCGTCGTCGGCACCGACGCGTCCAGCGACCTCGCCGTCCTGCACGTGAACGCCCCGTCGTCGAAGCTTCATCCGGTCGCGTTCGACGACTCGGCGAACGTCCAGGTCGGCGAGCCGGTGTACGCGATCGGCAACCCGTTCGGGCTCGATCGCACGATGACGGCGGGCATCGTGAGCGCCACCGGGCGCGACATCCAAGCGCCCGACGGCCTGACGATCCCCAACGCGATCCAGACCGACGCGGCGATCAACCACGGCAACTCGGGCGGCCCGCTGCTCGACGCCCAGGGGCACGTGATCGGCATCACCTCGCAGATCCAGGGCGGCACCGTCGACGCCAACGTCGGCGTCGGCTTCGCGGTCCCCAGCGACACCGCGCGGTCCGTCGTGCAGCAGCTGATCGCGCACGGCAGCGTCCAGCATCCGTGGCTGGGCGCTCAGCTCGAGGCGCAGCGCCGCGGCGTACTCGTGGCCGGCGTCGTCCCCAACAGCCCGGCGGCGAAGGCGCAGCTCAAGGGCGACGCGATCGTCGCGCTCGACGGGAAGCCGATCCGGACCCCGGCGCAGCTCGCCGACGCCGTCGCCCGCCGCGAGCCGGGCGACGTCGTCCGGCTGCAGACCGTCCGCGGCGGCGCGCACCGCGTCGTCAGCGTGACGCTCGGCAACGCCCCGCAGAGCACGACCTGAGCGCGCTCAGAAGTCCCGGTCCGACCCACCGGACTCGGTGACGGTCGCGGTGCTCGCGGCGATGCCGGCGAGATCGCGGCCGTTCGCCGAGGGGCTCCAGGTCATCGTCCCCGGTGTGGCGGTGTTGAGCGTTCCGATGATCCGGGAGCCGAGGGTGACCGTGACGGTGCTCCCGCTCATCGCGATCGTCGCGTTGAATGCGGCCGTGGACGACGTGATGAAGTTGCCGGCGAGGTTGAGGTCGGTCTCGGCGTTGACGAGGTTCAGCCGCGTCGTGCCGGCCGCGTCGAGGAAGTCCATCGTGTCCGCCGACGCGTTGTTTGCGAGCGTGAGGCGGATCGCCTGGGAGGCGCCGGTCCAGCCGCTCAGGATCGAGGCCGGCGCCATCGGCTCGCTGAACGTGAAGCGGATCGTGTCGCCCGACTCGAGCCGGCCGGCGGTCGAGCCGCCGTTGGTGGTCTGCACGTCGGTGCCGCGCGGCTGGCGGTCGACGGCGCGATTGGCGACGACGGCGGACGTGGCCGTGCGGCCGGCGTTGTCCGTCGTGCGGGCGCGCAGGTCGTAGGTGCCGACGGCCACGGCGGTCGTGTCCCACGAGCAGGAGTACGACGCGGTGGCGTCCGTGCAGATCGTGCTCCAGCTGTTGGCGCCCGCCACACTGCGCTCGATCGTGACCGAGGCGATCCCGCCGCCGTCGTTCGCGGCGGCGTTCAGGGTCACCGTGCCGAACAGCGGCGAGCCGGGGTCGGTGAGCGAGACGGTCGGGACGGCGTTGTCGATGCGGACGTTCGTGATCGCCGTCGAGCCGGTCGTGTTGCCCGCCTCGTCGCGCGCCAGCGCGCGCAGGTCGTACAGGCCGTCCGTGACGGCGGGCGTCGCCCAGCTGCAGCCGTACGGCGTGGCGGAGTCGCTGCACGCGTCGGTCCAGGTGCTGCCGCCTGAGGCGCGGTACTGCACGGTCCACGCGGCGATGCCCGAGCCGGCGTCGGCCGCGGTGCCGCTCAACGCCACCGTGCCCTGGAGCGACGCGCCCGGGTTGGTCAGCGTCGCCGTGGACGGCGCCGCGTTGTCGATCCGCACGCTCACGGTCGCCGTGGTGGTCGTGAAGCCCGCATGGTCCTCGACGATCGCGCGCCCGTCGTAGAGGCCGTCGGGGTACCCGGTGGTGTCGAGCCCCGTGCACTCGTACGGCGCGTCGGTGTCGACGCAGACGTCGGTCCAGGTGGACGACCCGACCGGCCTGAACTGCGCCGTGACCCGCGCGACGCCGCTGCCCGAGCCGTCGGCCGCCGTGATGCCCACCGCGGCGGCGGTACCGCGGAGCGCGCCCGGTGCCGGGATCGAGCCGGTGGGCGCGGTGTTGTCGACCACGCGCTCCAGGACGAGGTCGGCGACGTTGCCGGCGGCGTCGGTCGCGCGGCCGCGCAGCTCGTACGAACCGTCGGCGAGCGTCGTGGAGTCCAGCGCGCACGACCGCGGCGAGGTGCTCCCGGAGCACAGCGTGGTCCACGAGCCGCCCGCCGGGCGGTAGGAGATGGCGAGCGAGGCGAGGCCGCTCCCCCCGTCCGAGCCGGTGGCGGTGAGCGTCTCGGTGCCGGTCAGGTAGCCGGGGTCGCCGAGCGTGACGGACGGGAGCGTGTTGTCGATCCGGCGCGCCGCGACGACGGCGGACGTCCGCTGATAGCCGGCCTGGTCGACGGCGATCGCGCGCAGGTCGCGCATGCCGTCGGCCACGCCGGCCGTGTCGAAGTCGCACGCGTACGGCGCGACGGTGGCGACGCACGCGTCGCTCCAGGTGCCCGCGTCGGCGGGCGAGGTCTGGAAGCGCACGCTCGCGATGTCGCGCTCCGAGGTCGCCGTCGCCTCGAGCGAGACGGTGCCGTGCAGCGCGGCGCCCGGGTCGGTCATCGTGACGGCGACCGTGTTGAAGTCCGCCGACGTGCCGAAGGTGTTGCCCGGCGAGGCGGTGGCCGCCGTGAAGTCGGCGCCGGAGGCCGTCACGCCGAAGCCGGCGGCGAGCACGACGAGCGCGAGCCAGACGGCGGCGCGCCTCATGCCGTCGCCTTGGCGGCCTCGGCCCCGAGGCGGCGCCACAGCGCGGCCAGGGCGAAGACGGCGATCATGAGCGCCGGGAAGGCGATGACCGCCATGCGGACGTCGCGGCGCGAGATCGCGGACAGGACGTGGCCGACGTAGGGCACGCCGACGCGGGCCCGGGCCTGGGTCGGCTGGTCGAGACGGAACGTCCACGGATCGGCGACCGGGTTCGCGTCGCCCTTGGTGCGGAAGAGGCGCGATCCGGCCTGGTCGCGTCCGACCCACGCGATCCGGTGCGTGATCAGGTGGTCGCCCGCGGGCGGCATGTACGTGATCACGTCACCGACCTTCAGGTCGTCGACCGGCACGACGTCGGCGAGCACGAGGGAGCCGCGGTCGTAGCTGCCGGTCATCGAGCCGGAGACGATCACGTACCGCTCCCAGCCCAGGAGGGCCGGGAGCAGCACGAGCAACGCCACGGCGACGCCGGCCAGGAGCGCCGCGCCGGACGCCCAGCGCCCCGCGCGGTACAGCGCGGCCACGATCAAGCTCCCCCTGGTTCCCGAGCCGGCTAGGCGGCGTTGAAGTCGAACTCGACGCTCGACGTGTCGCCCTGGTAGGCGTTGCCGGCGGAGCCGTCGAGCTGGACCGTGAACTGGTAGCGGTGCTTCTCGCCGCCGGCGTAGGTGCCGAGGCCGGAGACGAGGTGCCCCGGGGTGCCCATCTGCGCGATGGTGCCGCCGCTGTACTTGGTGACGTCGTCGCCGTCGCCGCAGGTCGGCGCGGTGGAGCCGTCGAAGGCGCCGCAGTCGACGACCGTCAGATTCAGCTTGCCGGACAGCGGGTTGGCGCCGTCGGAGTCGACCGGCGCGGTCCGCGAGAGCGTGAAGGCGCCGCTGAGGCTGCCGCTGTTCTCGATGTCGACGGTGCCGGCGGCGGCGGTGCCCGCCGGACGCAGGCCGGAGGCGGAGAGCACGGCGGTGCCCTCCTTGGAGTTGCCGATGCTCAGCGTGCCGGCCGCGAAGGTGTTCGACGGGTTGGCGGACGAGGCGGTGAAGTCGGCGCCGGAGCCGACGACCGCGGCGGCGGCGAGCAGGACGGTGAGTAGCGCACCGAGCGCGAGCCGGGGATTGGCCGCGAGGACGCGGACACGGGACATGGGACGGACAGCTCCTTGAGGTGGTGCCTGACGGATTGCCCCTGTCATCGGCAGATGTTCGATTCGGGTTGAGCCGATCGGAGGAAATTCCTGCAGGCGATCGGGCTGCTGGTCGAGCGGCTCGACGGCGTCCGGCTCGCAGGCCGGGTCGGCTCGGGCCAGGAGGATCGCTCGGACGGCGGGTCCGCTCGGTGACCCCGGCCCGCTCGCTCCGGGCTGTTGCCCGTTTCCGGGCCGTCGGCGCGGGTAGGCCGCATCCCAGGGCGGGAGGTGCCCGGGCGATGTTGCACGAAGATCCAGTTGAGCTGGCAGTCGATTCGATCGGAGGCGTGCTCGCGGTCGCGGTGCGCGGGGCGCTGATTCGCGGCGCCACCGAGCCGCTGCGCACCTGCCTCGACCAGGCGATCCGGGGCGGCCGTCCCGTCGTGCTGGACCTCACCGAGACGACGGCGATCGATCGCGGAGCTACCGACACGCTACTCGAGGCCAACCGGCGTCTCGGAACGCGGCTGCGGCTGGTCGTGGAGCGCGGCGGCGAGATCCACCAGGCATTCCGGCGCGACGGCGTCGCCCACGTGCTGTCGCTGCACGGGTCGCGCGCGGAGGCGCTGACGGCGGCCGCGCCGCGCTGAGGCGACTGGTTCAATCCCAGCCGTCGTGTCCGACGGCGTCGTCTACGAGCTGCTCAGGGTCCGCACCAGCGACGGCGACGAGACGACCGTGTACCTCGTGCGCCATCCTCGGGCGACCACGCGGCTCGCGCTCAAGTACTTCACGACGCCGACGCGGCTGGACCAGTGGTGCGCCGCCGAGGGCCATCCGGAGGGCATCGTCGCGGGGTTCTTCGTGCGCGACCCGTACCTGCCGCTCGGCGAGGTCCGGATCGGCGGCGAGGCGATCGAGCACGAGCCGATCGCAGAGCCGTGGCGGGACCGCCGGGCGTGCGTGCACCTCGACGGATCGATCCGCCTGGCGCCGCGCGGCGAGCTCGGGGCCGAGCCCGCCGGGGACCTCGTGCAGGCCGGCCCGATGCTGGTAAGCGACGGCCGCTCCGTGGTGGACGACGACGACCGCGAGGGCTTCTCCCGAGGCGCGGCGCAATTCGACTCCGACATCACGGTCGGGCGCTACCCGCGCTGCGCGCTCGGCGTCAGCGACGACGAGCTGCTCGCGGTCTGCTGCGACGGCCGCCGCTCGGGCGTCGACGCCGGCCTCGACATGGCCGAGCTGGCGCGGCTGCTGGTGTCGTTCGGAGCCCACGAGGCGATCAATCTCGACGGCGGCGGGTCGGCGACGCTCGTCCATCGCCGGCACCTGCTCAACCGCCCGTACTCGGACATGGATCAGCCGTCGCCCGAGTCGCGAGCCGTGATCACCGCGCTGCTGTTCGAGCGCGCGTGACCGGCTGACTACGAGACGCCGAGCGGGATCGCAGCGTCGACCACTGTGCCGCCCTCGGCCGGGCTCTCGACGCGGAGCCGGCCGTCGAGCACGGCGAGCCGGTCGCGGAGGCCGACCAGCCCGCTCCCGTCGGGCCGGGCGCCGCCGACGCCGTCGTCGCGCACGTTCAGCCGGAGCGTGCCGTGCTCGACGCGCGCCCCGACGGCGGCGTGACCGGCGCGGGAATGCTTGGCGACGTTGGTGAGCGCCTCGGCCACGACGAAGTAGGCGGTCGCCTCGACAGGCGCCGGGAGCCGGCCGACCGACACCTCGTTCTCGACAGGGACCGGCATCCGCGACGCAAGTGCGTCCACGCCGGCCTGCAAACCGCCGTGCGTGAGGGCAGACGGGAGGATGCCGTGCGCGAGCTCGCGCAGCTCGGCGGTGGCGTGCTCGGCGTTTTCGAGCGCCACGGTGACGTGCTCGAGGGCCGAGTCGTCGCCCCGCTCGAGCGCCCCGCGGGCGAGCTTCAGCGTGATCACGGTGTGGACGAGACGCTGCTGCGCGCCGTCATGGAGGTCGCGCACGACGCGGCGGCGCTCCTGGTCGGCGGCGGCCACGATCCGCGCCCGCGACTCCGCGAGGTCCGACCGCGCCTGGGTGTTCGCGATCGCCGCGCCGACCAGCTCGGTGAACTCGCCAATCCGCGACTCGGTGTCCGCCGGGAGCGGCGCATCGGCCTTCGACGATGCGACGACGACGCCCCACAGGCGTCCGTCGACGATGATCGGGCACCCGACCGACGAGCGGATGCCCAGCTCTCGGAGCCGACCCGCGATCGGACCGCCGGCGTCGTCGTAGCTGTCCAGCCTCGCGGGGCGCCCGGTCTGTGCGACCAGCGATGAGACGCTCTGGCCGTCCATCCTGGCCCGCGTGCCGACCGGCATGTGGTCCCCGGTCCGGCTCCAGCTGCCGACGCCCACCGACGTCCCGTCGGGCTCGAACCGGCCGAGGTGCGTGGCGTCGACTCCGAGGATCTGACCGACCTCCTGGGCGACCGCCGCGAACACCTCCGAGGGAGGGACCCCGCGCGCGACCAGCGTCGCCACCCGCCGCAGCGCGGCCTGCTCGTCGGCCAGGCGGGCCACCTCCCGCTCGGAGACCTCGGCGCGCCGGGCCGCGGACGCCGCGAGCTCGCCGACGAGCACGGAGACCGCGAGGTACACGACCACGTTCGCCAGGCTCGCGGAGTCCGGGAACTCCTCGGGGTGGGTCGGAGGGAATTGGTACCAGTCGTAGGCGAGCAGGCCCGCCATCGCCGGCGGCACCGCGTACGCGACGCCCCACCGCCGGGCGATGGCGATGACGGCGGCGACGCACGCGGTGCCGAGCACCGCGACCAGGACGCCGGCGTCGAGCACCGCGAGCGCGACCGCGACGAGTGCGAAGGAGGCGGCGCCGGCGGCGAAGGCGAGCGCGGCCTCGGCGCCTAGACGGACACGCCGCGCGCGCTGTGATGCCGTCACGTTCGCGACGCTAACCGATCACCGTTCGGGCCGTTCGACGAGCACCTGGTCTCCGGGGATCGACATGGTCAGCGGAGCCGCAGGCGGCCCGTCCGGGGCTGCTGGACGTTGCCGGCGAAGTCGATCGCGCGGGTGCGGACGACGTACTTGCCGCGCGGGAGCCGCTTGGACAACCGGAACGACCAGTTCGTCGTGCCGCGGGCGAGGAGCCAGTGCCGGCGCCCGCAGCTCATCTTGCGCAGGAGCCGGCCCTTGCCGAACAGCGTCTGGCAGGTCCGGCCGCGCTTGCGCTGGACCGAGACCGCGACGCGATCGACGCCGCAGCCGGTGTCGCTCGCGACGCCGCGCAGGAGCCGGTGCCGGCCTGCGGAGCGCGCCGCCCCGCGAGTGAAGCTCGAGGAAGGGCTGACGACATCCGTACACAGGCCCGGCTGGACGCCGGGCGCCGGGTTGTCGGTCGGCGACTGCGCCGGCGCGGGGCCGGCCGTCACCGCAGCGGCGACGACCACGGCGATGGGGAGGAGAGAACGAGTGGACATGGCAGCACTGAACTGCTCGCGCGCGCGTCAATCAACAACGAGTCGCGCTCAGCGGATCGACGGGTCCGATTGAGCCGCCTGCGGCCGGCCGATGTGCTCCGCGAATGCGACTCTCGATCCGCCTCGCGCTCTGCGGAGCGCTCGCACTGACCTGCGTCCCGGCGGCGAACGCCGCGACGCCGCACCGCACGTTCGGCACCTACGTCGACCCGTGGCACGTCGCCGAATGGGCCGGCAACGTGGGGATGGCGCCGCAGTACGTGGCGCGCTTCGAGGCGTTCTCCCGCGGCACGACCGTCGACGCGTTCCTGCGCGAGTCCGAGCGCCAGGGGCTGCGGCGCGTGCTCGTCTCGTGGGAGCCCTGGACGCCCGTGTCGGCGGAGCTCGGCGTCGAGGAGCAGTTCCGGGAGCAGCCCGGATACCGAAACCGCGACATCGCCGCCGGGGCACAGGACGCGTACATCCTGGCGTTCGCCCGCAGCCTCGCCACCTTCCAGGGGCGGGTCGACCTGCGCTACGCGCACGAGATGAACGGGACGTGGTACCCGTGGTCGCACGACCCGGTCTCCTACCGACGCGCGTGGCGGCGCATCGTCGGCCTGTTCCGGTCGGCCGGCGCGACCAACGTGCGCTTCGTGTGGTCCGTGAACCCCAGCCTCTACCTCCCGTTCCGGAAGTGGCGGCGCAGCGTCCGCGTGTACTGGCCCGGCCGCCGCTACGTCGACGCCGTAGGGTCGACGATGATCAACTTCGGCGGCGACAAGCGGTACGGCGTGCAGCGCTTCGTGCCCCGGCTGCGCGCGCTGCGCCGCCTCTACCGCAAGCCGGTCATGCTCACCGAGGTGAGCACCGCGCACCGCGGGCGCCTGCGCTGGCTCACCTCCCTGCGGCGAATGCTGCGCCGCACGCCGTGGATCCGTTCGGTCGCCTGGTTCCAGCGCTCGAGCCGCGGTCAGGTGCAGATCGAGGGCAGCGGCCGGCTCGACTGGGACATCCAGACGGATCCGGCCGGCGCCGCCCTGCTCCGAGGCATCATCCGCGACGGGCTGCGATAGCGGGCCGGAACACGACGACCACCGGCACGAAGACCGCGACCCACACCGCGGCGATCACGATCCAGACGAGCCACGCCGGCGCCACCGCGTCGAACGCGTGCCGGTAGCGGAGCGTCATCGCGACGACGAACAGCGCCGCGACCACGGACCAGCCGACGGCGAACACCGCGTAGCGCGCCAGCACCGGCGAGTCGCCGTCGGACGGCCGCCCCGCGAGCCGCCGCGCGAACTGCTCGCGCGCGCGGCGGCGCAGGCCCGGCTCGCGGAGGGCGTCGACGAGGATGTGGTAGCCGTCGCGGTCCAGGAACGGGTTGAGGTTGAAGCAGGCGCCGAGGTAGGCGCCGAACGCGAGCTGGAAGCAGATGTCGCGCACCGTGCCGGCCCCGAGCAGCAGGCAGACGATCGAGAAGACGGCGCCGAGGGTGGCGTCCGACGCCGGGCCGGCGGCGCTGATCGCGATCCGCCGGCGGCGCGGCTCGAACCACGCCTGCGAGGTGTCCACGAACGCGTACGGGAACACGAGCAGGAGCTTGAAGCCGGCGCGCTCGACGCGCCGGCCGTAGGACGCCATCGCGAGCCCGTGCGCGAGCTCGTGGACGGCGACGACGGCGGAGCGGCCGAGCAGGAACACCAGCCCGCCGAGCCCGAGCTTGGACGCGACCACGAACGGCGTCCCGTAGCGGTGCGCGACGAGATAGGCGAACACGCCGAGCCCGATGAGCGCCAGCAGCGCGAGGGCGACCAGCGCCGGGCGCCTGAACAGCACCCACCCCCCGGACCGGTAGATCCGTTCGAACAGCTCGCCGGCCCCGGCTACCAGCCGTTCGCGCGGCTCGAGCGCCCGCCGGTACCACGGCTCCGCGGCCTCCACGACCGCGGGGGTGCCCACGCCCTCGAGCAGGCCGCGCTCGCCGAGGTCGGCGAGCAGCCGCGCGAGCCGCGCCGGCCCGGAGGGGCCGAGGCGGCGCTCGGCATCGCCGATCAGGTCGGCCAGCGGCCGCGTCCCGTCGAGCTGCTCGAACAGCCGCGCGTCGTCGTCGCCGAAGCGCAGGAACGCGCCGCCCTCGAGGTCCCGGAGCACCCACCGCCGGCTGCCCTCGGCCGCCTCCAGGCGCTTGAGCGCGTAGCCGGGCCGCACCCGTACCCGCCCTCCGGACGCCGGGCCTGCGCCCGCCGGCAC
>JBKOYW010000345.1:0-7345 GCA_046744275.1 Actinomycetota bacterium | reverse complement strand
ATCACGCCCTGCTCGGCGACCGTGAACGGCAGCGCCCGCCGGATCCACTGCGCGACGGCGCGGCTGCTGCCCGGCCGCCCGGCCTCGGCGCGCACGGCGTTCTCGACCGTGCGCTGGAGCGCGAGCGGCGCCGGCCCGGAGCCGAGCGACCACGGGACGACCCACGGCTTCGACACGCGCGCGCCGGCCATGTCGCCGAGGACGATCACTGCGTCGACCGCTCCCTCGTCGGCCGCGTCGGCCCATTCGCGCGCGCCCGTGAACCCCTGTGTGGCGCCCGAGGTGGACACCAGCACCAGCGTCTTGCGCAGCTCGCGTGCGCGGAACAGGCGCGCCAGCTCGAGCATCGCGGCGGTGCCCGAAAGCTCGGCGAGGCCGGGACGCGCCGCCGCGTCTCGGTGGCTGAGCACGACGATCCGGCGGCTGGAAAGGCCCGGCCGGACGCCGATGACGGTCTCGATGTCGCCGGTACGCTCGCGCGTGACCTCGAAGGCGGGGCCCTGCGTGCGGTCGGGCCGGCCGAGCGTCTCGGCCACGCGGTCGGCGAGCGCCGTGTCGTCCTTGGTGCCGGGGCTCCGGTTCGGGAACGAGCGGGCGAGCTCGGTGAGCGAGTTCTCGAGCGGCGCGCGTGCCCCGAACGCCCGCTCGCCGTCGAACGCATCGGGCGCCAGCGGCGAGGTGACGGGGTCGGGCCGGTCGGCGAGCGAGAAGGCCGCGACGAACAGCGCGACGAGCGCCGGGAGGAAGGCAGCCCGGTATACCCGAACGTCGAGCACAGGCCGAGGGTACCTCTCACTATCCTCGACCCAGAGCGATAATGGCCGATCGCGCCCCACGCATCCTGCTCGTCGACGACGAGCAGCCGATCCAGACCCTCCTGTCCTTCCCGCTGCAGCGTGACGGCTACGAGGTCGTCCAGGCCTCCGACGGCCGCGAGGCGCTCGCGCGCTTCGGCGAGCAGCAGTTCGATCTCGTGGTGCTCGACCTCATGCTCCCGCGCATGGACGGGCTCGAGGTGTGCAAGCGGCTGCGGGCCAAGGGCTCGACGGTCCCGATCATCATGCTCACGGCCAAGTCCGAGGAGATCGACAAGGTGCTCGGGCTCGAGCTGGGGGCGGACGACTACATCACCAAGCCGTTCTCGATGCGCGAGTTCCGCTCGCGCGTGAAGGCGGCGCTGCGGCGGGCCGGGATGGCACACCCGGAGACCGACGACGAGCAGGCGATCGACATCCGCGGCCTGCGGATCGACCCGACCAAGCGGACGGTCACCCGCAACGGCGACAGCATCGCCACCACGTTCGTGGAGTTCGAGATCCTCACCGCGCTTGCGCGCTCGCCCGGCCGCGTGTTCACTCGCGACATGCTGCTCGCGCGCGTGTGGGGCGACTCCGCGTACCGCGACCCGCGGACCATCGACGTCCACATCCGGCACCTGCGCGAGAAGATCGAAGCCGACCCCAAGGAGCCCGAGTACCTGTTCACGGTGCGCGGGGTCGGCTACCGGTTCAGGGACGACGAGGAGTAAGGACCACTCATGATCGGCCTGCGGTCGCTGCGCAACCGGCTGGCGGTCGTGTTCGGGCTGATCGTGCTCGGCGCCATCGGGACGATCTACCTGACCGTCACGCCGCGGTTGGAGGAGCGGCTGCGCAACCAGAAGCTCGAGCGGCTGACCGCCGACGCCCGCGGCAACGTCGAGGGCCGCAGCGGGTTCGCCGCCCGGTTCGTCGAGAACAGCGAGGACGCTCCGCTGGCGGACCGCAGCGTCGACTCGGCGGCCGTGGCCGCGAGCGCCGAGGTGCTGATCCTCGAGCTGCTGGACGGCAGCCCGCCCGCGGTGGCCGGCAAGATGGACTCGTCGCGCGACGGCGGCGTCGGGGAGGCCGACGTGTCGGCGCTCGCGCTCGACGCCATCGAGGCGAAACGCCCGGTGTCGGCCACGCGGGCGACCGGCTCCGGTCGACAGGCGATCGTCGCCTACCCGCTGGCCCGCGGCGACCAAGTGCTCGGCGTCGCGGTGTTCGCCGACTCGCTCGACGAGGTGGAGGGCAACGTCGCGCTGATCCGGCGGCAGATCCTGCTCTCGGGTGGGATCGCCCTGGTGATCGCGCTGATGGCCGGCTACCTCGTCGCGCGGGCGCTGTCCCAGCGCGTGGGCCGCCTCGAGCAGGCGGCGCGCAAGGTCGCCGCCGGCGACTTCTCGAACCCGATCCGCGCCGACTCCGACGACGAGCTCGGCCAGCTCGCCGCCGCGTTCGACGACATGCAGAACCAGCTCGCACGGCTCGACCGCGCGCGAAAGCAGTTCATCGCCTCCGCCTCGCACGAGCTCCGCACGCCGATTTTCTCGCTAGGCGGCTTCCTCGAGCTGCTCGCCGACGAGGACCTCGACGAGGAGACGCGGCGCACGTTCCTCGATCAGCTGCGCGGGCAGGTCGACCGCATGCGCAAGCTTGCCACCGAGCTGCTCGACCTCTCCCGGCTCGAGGCCGGCGCGCTCGAGCTCCGGCCTGAGCCGACCGACCTCGGCCAGCTCGCGCGCGAGGTCGCCGGCGAGTTCACGCCCGCCGCGCACCGGCACGACTCGGCCGTGCGGCTGGAGCTGCCCGACGAGCCGATCGAGCTCGACTGCGATCCGGAGCGGGTCGCGCAGGTGCTCCGTATCCTGCTCGACAACGCGCTCGTCCACACCCCCGCGGGCACCGGAGTCCGGGTTTCGGCCGCCCGCCGGAACGGGCACGTGCGGTTGGAGGTGTCCGACCGCGGCCTCGGGATCAAGCGACAGAACATGCCTCACATCTTCGAACCGTTCTTTACGTCCAACGAGGAAGCGCAGGGCGCCGGCCTCGGGCTGGCGATCGCGCGCGAGCTCGCCGAGCGGATGCAGGGCCGTCTGACAGTGCGCTCTGGACCGGGCTCGACGACCTTCTCGCTGGTGCTGCCGGGATGAGGCGGCTGGGGATCCTGATCGCGCTGCTGGCGCTCGCCGGCTGCGGTGACGACGACGACAAGCAGCCGTCCGGCGGCGGGGACGAAGGCGCCCGCTCTCAGACCACGCGCGTGGAGGTCATCGAGAGCTCCGGGCAGGAGGGCGGGTTCGACGCGAAGGCGATCTACGAGAGCGAGGCGCCCGGCGTCGTCACCGTTGTCTCGCTGTTCGGCTCGAGCGGGCTGGACTCCGTGATCGGCGAGGGCGGAGGCGGAGGCGGAGGCGTGGGCTCCGGCTTCGTCCTCAACGGCGAGGGCGAGATCGCCACCAACGCGCACGTCGTGACCACCGGCGAGGGCGACGCGATCCGCCGGGCGCGGGAGGTCTACGTCGAGTTCGCCGACGGCAACCAGGTCGAGGCCGAGATCGTCGGCGCCGATCCGAACGCCGACATCGCGCTCCTGCGGATCGACCCGAAGGGCCTGAGCCTGCGACCGCTGCCGCTGGGCGAGAGCGCCGACGTGGAGGTCGGCGAGCCCGTGGCCGCTATCGGCTCGCCGTTCGGCGAGGCGCAGTCGCTTTCCGTCGGGGTGATCTCCGCCACCGACCGCTCGATCGAGTCGCTCACCAACTTCCGGATCTCGGGCGCGTTCCAGACCGACGCCGCGATCAACCCCGGCAACTCGGGCGGCCCGCTGGTCGACGGCGAGGGCCACGTGATCGGGGTCAACCAGCAGATCAAGACCACGTCGGGCGGCGGCGAGGGCGTCGGCTTCGCGGTGCCGATCGACGCCGTCAAGCGCTCGCTCGACATGCTTCGCAAGGACGGCACCGCGGACTACGCCTATCTCGGCGTCGCGTCCGTCGAGCTGTACCCGCAGCTCGTGGAGAAGTTCGACCTCGACGTCCAGAAGGGCGCCTGGGTGCAGGAGGTCAACCCGGGCGGGCCGGCGGAGAAGGCCGGCATCCGCGGCGGCGGCAGCCCGGTCGAGTTCCAGGCGCAGGCGTTCCGGCCCGGCGGTGACGTGATCACCAAGGTCGATGGCAAGGCGATCGAGGACTCCGCCCAGCTCGCCGACCTGATCGCCGACTACGAGCCCGGCGAGGCGGTGCCATTGGAGATCCACCGGGGTGGCGACACACGCGAGATCGAGGTCAGGCTCGGCGAGCGCCCGCTCGGTGACGTCGGCGGCTGAACGTGAGGCCGGATGCCGAAGTCCGTCATCCGAACGCGGGGCTGGATGCCCCGCGGAGGTAACCTCCCCGCGTGCTCCAAGCAGTCGCGCTGGCCGGCAAGAGCCTCGCCGACTACACCCACATCGTCGGCCGTCCGCTCGTCGAGGAGATCCGCGAGCTGGCCGAGCCGCTCCAGGGTCGCCGCGTCGTGCACCTGAGCGCGACCGCGTTCGGCGGCGGCGTGTCAGAGATCCTCTACACGCTCGTCCCGCTCATGCGCAACATCGGGCTCGACGTCGAGTGGCAGGTCATCTACGGCCGCGAGGAGTTCTTCAACGCGACGAAGATCATGCACAACGCGCTCCAGGGCAACCCGCAGGACCTCACCGAGGAGCAGTGGGCGACCTGGTCGCAGTACAACGAGATGAACGCGCGCGAGCTTTCGCGCGGCTGGGACGTCTGCATCGTCCACGACCCGCAGCCGGCGGCGCTCTATTCGCTCGTCCCCGAGACGGCAGAGGGGTGGGTGTGGCGCTGCCACATCGACGTCTCGACGCCCAACCCGGCCACGATGCAGCGCCTGCTCCCCTACATCGAGCACTACCCGCAGTCGCTGTTCCACGTGCGCGACTACGTGCCGACCGGCATGAACGGCACCGTCAACATCGTGCCGCCGGCAATCGACCCGCTGGCCCCGAAGAACATGGCGCTGTCGCTCGAGGACGCGACGTTCGTGTGCAAGCAGTTCGGGATCGACACGGATCGCCCGATGATCTGCCAGGTGTCGCGCTTCGACCCGTGGAAGGACCCGCTCGGGGTGATCGACGCGTACCGGATCGTGAAGGCCGAGCGGCCCGAGGTGCAGCTCGCGCTGGTGGGCTCGATGGCCTCCGACGACCCCGAGGGCTGGGACTTCTACAACTCCACGCTCGCGCACGCGGACGGCGACCCGGACATCCACATCCTCAACAACTTCAACAACGTCGGCTCGATCGAGGTCAACGCGTTCCAGTCGCTGGCCCAGGTCGTGATCCAGAAGAGCACGCGCGAGGGCTTCGGCCTGACCGTTAGCGAGGCGCTGTGGAAGGGGCGGCCGTTCATCGGCGGCAACGTGGGCGGCATCCCGCTGCAGGTGCAGGACGGCGAGACCGGCTACCTGGTCGACAGCATCGAGGAGTGCGCGGAGCGGATCGGGTCCGTCCTGGACGACCCGGCGCTCGGGCGTTCCTTGGGGCTGCGCGGGAAGGAGCACGTCCGGGCGCACTTCCTGACGCCCCGCTACCTGCGCGATTATCTGAAGATCTTCCACGAGGTTCTGTGATGGGCTCGTCGTCTCAGCCGCTGGTGCTCGTGTCCAACCGCGGACCGGTCACCTATGACGAGGACGGGTCCGTCAAGCGCGGCACGGGCGGCCTGGTCACGGCGTTGACCGGCCTCGCGTCGCACCGCGACGCGATCTGGATCGCGTCGGCGATGACCGACGGCGACGTGCAGCAGTCCGAGGAGCACGGCGGGCGGCCGTTCGAGGTCGCGGCGCCCGACGGTGGGACCTACCACGTGCGCTTCGTGGCGTCGGACCCCGAGGCGTACGACCGCTTCTACAACATCTTCGCCAACCCGATGCTCTGGTTCATCCAGCACTACCTGTGGGACCAGAGCAACGCGCCGGACATCCGGCGCCACGAGGTCGAGGCGTACGAGCACGGCTACAACGCGGTCAACCGGGACCTGGCGACGGCGGTGCTGGAGGAGATCGACGGCCAGGACGAGCCGGTCGTGATGGTGCACGACTACCAGCTCTACACGCTGCCGGGAATGGTCCGCGAGCAGCGGCCCGACGTCTTCCTGCACCACTTCGTCCACATCCCGTGGACGCAGTCGGACTCGTGGCGGGTGCTCCCGGCGCGGATCCGCGACGAGCTTTTCCACGGGCTGCTGGCGAACGACATCATCGGTTTTCACACGCGCTCGTACCGGCGCAACTTCCTGCAGTGCTGCCGCGATCTGCTGGAACTCGAGGTGGACATGGAGCGCGGCGTGGTGCTGTGCGAGGACCGCGAGGTGTGGGTGCGCGCGTATCCGCTGCCGATCGACTACGAGGCGACGCGGGCGGTCTCGCGGCGGCAGGGCGTCGCGGAGTTCGAGGAGCGGCTGCTGCGGCGCCGGCGCGAGTACCAGATCCTGCGGGTCGATCGCGCCGATCTGTCGAAGAACGTCCTGCGCGGGTTCACCGCGTTCGACATCTTCCTGGAGCAGCACCCCGAGTTCCACGAGCGGATCACGTTCACGGCCCAGCTGATGCCGTCGCGGACCGACGTGCCCGAGTACGCGGAGTACCTCGAGAAGATCGAGGCGCTGGTGGCGGTGGTCAACCACCGGCACGGGACGACGGACTGGATGCCGATCGACCTGAAGCTGCGCGACGACCTGGAGGAGGCGGTCGCCTCCTACAAGCACTACGACGTGATGATGGTCAACGCGATGTTCGACGGGATGAACCTGGTGGCCAAGGAGGGGCCGCTGGTGAACGAGCGCGACGGCGTCTCGATCCTGAGCGAGAACACGGGCGCGCACGAGGAGCTCGGCGAGTACGCGCTGTCGGTGAACCCGTTCGACGTGCAGGAGCTGGCCGACGCGATCTACTCGGCGCTCACGATGTCTGCGGAGGGACGCGCGCGGCGCGCGCGGGGGCTGAAGGAGATCGTCACCTCCCGCGATCCGGGCGACTGGATCGACGAGCAGATCGCCGACATCAGGGCGAAGGCGCGCGGCGCCGCGGCGTCGGCCTAGCCGCTCTCGAAGCCGAACTCGACCTGCGCCGGGTCCGGCACCGGCGGCACGTTCCTCGGCCCCTCACGGGCGGGCTCGTCCCCGGTCGACGGGCTCATCCTGCCGCGGTTCTCGTCCCCGGTCGACGGGCTCGTCCCGCCGTGGTTCTCGTCCCCGGTCGACGGAATCGTCCCGCCTCCACTCTCGTCCCCGCCCGACGAGCTCGTCCCGCCTCCGCTCTCCTCCCCGCCCGACGGGCTCGTCCCGTCCCCGCTCTCGTCCCCGCCCGACGAGCTCGTCCCGGCCCCGCTCTCGTCGCCCGCCGCGGGCCGCCTCGGCGCCCGCGGTCGTCGCGGCGCCCGCCTCCGCTCTCTCGACGCTCGGCCCTGGTCGGCACGCACCCGCGAGCGTACGCGTGGTCGCGCGGGGGGTCTCGTCCGCCTCGGCTCGTCCGCCGCGCCACCGAGC
>JBKOYW010000408.1:0-4889 GCA_046744275.1 Actinomycetota bacterium | reverse complement strand
GTGCAGGACGACGCGCTCGCCGGCCGGCCGCCCGAAGCGCCGGCGAAAGATGCCGGTGGGGTTCTCCTCCGGCACCTGCGGCGGGCGCTCGTCGAAGGGCATCTGGACGTTCGTGTACTGCGGTGGGGCGAATCCCTGCATGGTCCAGAGGCCGGGAACCTCGATCGTCGACCACTCCTGCACCGCCGCCTCCGGATGCGGGAGCAGCGCGAAGTCCCACCGCCCGTTCAACGAGATCGCGGGGCGCCGCAGCGTCGCCGACGGCGGCAGGCGGCCGCGGCTGGTCAGCTCCGGCCGCTCCCACGGCCGGCCCTCGAGGATCTTCACAACACCTCCCGCAGCGCTCGCGCCGCCTCTTCCGGAACGACCGGGTTGAAGTAGACCCCGGAGCCGAGCTCGCCGGCGGCGATGTAGCGCACGACGCCCGACGCTCGCCACGGGGTCACGATCTCGACGTGCAGCCGCGCCCCCGGCCAGTCGCCGTCATCGAACGGGCGCTGGTGGATCCACAGCATGTACGGCGTCTGCGCCTCGAAGAGGCGGTCCAGCCGCTCGAGCACGTCTACCAGCAGCTGCCCCATCGCCCGCCGGCCGGCCGTGTCGAGCGACGGCAGGTCCGGAACCTCGTCGTCGGGCATCAGCAGCAGGACGTAGGGGAACGTCGGGGCCTCCGGCACCCACGCGCGCCAGCCGTCCGCGGTGGCCACCAGCCGGTCGCCGGGCTCGCTCACCGGGCCGCTGCGCCGCAGCTCGCGCAATGGCAGCTCGGGCACGAAGTCGAAGGCGTAGATCTGGCCGTGCGGGTGCGTGATCGTCGCGCCGACCTCCGCGCCGCGGTTCTCGAACACCAGCACGTAGGCGATGTCGGGCCGCGCGCCGAGGGCAGCGGTGCGCTCCGCCCACAACTCGACCACGCGGTGTGCGCCGTCGACGCCGAGCTGCGCGAACGTGGCGTCGTGGCGCGGCGTGTAGAGGATCACCTCGCAGCGCCCGTCGGGCATCGCCGGCCAGCGATTCGGGAACCAGCGCACCTCGTACGGCTCCGGCGCCTCGAGCCCGCCGGGACAGAACGGGCACGTCGCATCCGGCAGGTTCGGGCGCGTCTGCCGCGAGCCGACCACGAACGTCGCCGCCCCGCTCAGCGGATCCACGCGGAGGGAGCTCACCGGCCGGTCGGCGCGACGATCAGCCGCCCGACGTGCTCGGTCAACACGGACTGCGCGTCCGTCCCCAGGCCCGCGTCCGAGATCAGCACGTGCGCCTCGCTCAGGTGCGCCATCCGGCTCAGCCCGCGCACGTCCCACTTCGTGTGGTCGACCACGACCGCGAGCCGCTCGGCCGAAGCGATCAGCGCGCGGTTCGTCTCGGCCTCCAGCAGGTTCGGCGTCGTGAAGCCGGAGTCGACCGTCATGCCGTGCGCGCCCATGAACAGCATGTCGACGTGCAGCGATCGCAGCGCGGTGACCGCGATCGGGCCGACCAGCGCGTCGCTCGGCGTCCGCACGCCGCCGATCAGCACGACCGTGAGGTCCGGGCGCGCCTGGCGGTGGAGGACGATCGCCACCTGCATCGAGTTGGTGACGACGGTCAGGCCGGGGACGTCGGCGAGGTGGTGGGCGAGCCGCCAGGTGGTCGTGCCGGCGCTGAGTGCGATCGCCTGTCCGGGCTGCACGAGCCCGGCGGCGGCCTGGGCGATCGCCTCCTTCTCCGCGAACTGGCGCCGCGACTTGGCCTCGAAGCCCGGCTCGTCGGTGCTCGGGCTGCGGCGCGCCGTCGCCCCGCCGTGGACCTTCTCGATCAGCCCGGAGTCCGCGAGCACGTCGAGGTCGCGGCGGATCGTCATGTCCGAGACCCCGAGCAGCTCGGTGAGCTCGCTCACCCGAACCGCTCCACGCCGGCGGATCTCCTCAGCGATCAGAGACTGACGCTTGGCGGCGAGCATTGAACAATATCCAACACCTTCCCCCAAGATCCCGTCAAGTCCTGGGTGGTAAGTGCCTTCCTTGACAGGGATCGCCTCCCCTGGAAGTCTTCACAACGTTGGTTCGTGAGTGATCGTGGTGGATTTCGTGGGGAATGCCGCGGTCGGTCGTCGCTGCCATGTGAGGAGGAGATCCCATGTCGGATGGAGTGCCGCTGCTCACCCGCCGCACCGTCCTGCAGACAGGCGTTGCAGGCCTCGCCGCGGTCTACGGCCTGTCGGGCTGCGGCGACGACGACGATGAGGAATCGGGCGGCGGAGGCGGAGGCGCGGAGAAGGCATCCGGCACCGTCACGTTCGGCTCGAACTACTCCGACCCGGTCCCGAAGAAGGCCCTGCAGGAGGTCCTCGACGCGTTCCAGAAGTCGTCGGGCGTCAAGGTGGCCGTCAACACGGTCGACCACAACACGTTCCAGGAGCAGATCAACAACTACCTCCAGGGAACGCCTGACGACGTCTTCACGTGGTTCGCCGGCTACCGCATGCAGTTCTTCGCCCAGCGCGGCCTGGCCACCGAGATCACGGACATCTGGGACAAGATCGGCGGCAACTTCTCCGAGGCCTTCAAGGAGGCCTCGACGCTCGACGGCAAGCAGTACTTCATCCCGTTCTTCAACTACCCGTGGGCGGTCTTCTACCGCAAGAGCGTGTTCGAGAAGAACGGCTACGAGCCCGCCGCGAACCTCGACGAGTTCAAGGCCCTGTGCCAGAAGATCCAGTCGGACGGCATGACCCCGCTCGCCTTCGGCGACAAGGACGGCTGGCCCGCCATGGGCACGTTCGACTACATCAACATGCGGACGAACGGCTACGACTTCCACAAGAGCCTGATGGCCGGCGAGCAAGCGTGGGACGGCCCCGAGGTCAAGGCTGTGTTCGAGACCTGGGCCGAGCTGCTGCCGTACCACGCCGAGGGCTCGCTCGGGCGCACGTGGCAGGACGCCGCGCAGACGCTCAACAAGGACTCGGCGATGTACCTGCTTGGCTCGTTCGTCGGCCAGCAGTTCGAGGGCGAGGCGTTCAAGGACCTCGACTTCTTCCCGTTCCCCGAGATCAACCCCGAGCACGCCCAGGACGCCGTCGAGGCGCCGATCGACGGCTTCATGCTCTCGAAGGACCCGAAGAACGAGGATGCCGCGAAGGCCCTGCTGGAGTACCTTGCCAGCGCAGAGGCGCAGAACCTCTACCTCAAGAGCGACCCGAACAACGTCGCTACCAACAACCAGGCGGATACCAGCGGGTACAACGCGATCCAGAAGAAGTCGGAGGAGCTGATCTCCAGCGCCAAGCAGATCTCGCAGTTCCTGGACCGTGACACCCGGCCCGACTTCGCCTCGACGGTGATGATCCCGGCGCTGCAGGATTTCATCAAGAACCCGGACGACATCGACGGGCTCTGCTCCAGCATCGAGCAGCAGAAGAAGACGATCTTCGTGTGATGGCGGTCGACGCGGCGGCGGAGCAGAAGGCAGTCCCACGGCGCCGCCGCCGTGCCGCCCGGCTGAGCCGCGGCGACCGGCTGGCGGTGACGGTCATGGTCGGCGTGCCGCTGACTGTGGTCGTCGGCCTCGTGTGGATCCCGACGCTGCTCTCCGGCGTGCTGTCGTTCACCAGCTGGGACGGCATCGGCGGGATCAGCACGATCGAATGGGTCGGCACCCGCAACTACAAGCAGATCTTCGAGATCTACCCGCCGTTCTGGCCGGCGTTCAGGCACAACGTCATCTGGCTCGTCTTCCTGACGCTCGTGCCGACGACGCTCGGGCTCCTGCTCGCCTATCTGCTGGACAAGAACATCCGCGGCACGCGCGTCTACCAGAGCATCTTCTTCCTGCCGGTCGTGCTCTCGCTGGCGGTCGTCGGCTTCATCTGGCAGCTCGTCTACGCGCCGGAGCAGGGCCTGATCAACAACATCCTCGGCACCACCGAGCAGGGCAACCTCATCGACTGGCTCGGCAACCCGGACATCAACCTCTGGGCGGTGCTGGTCGCCGCCGCGTGGCGACACGCCGGCTACATCATGATCCTCTACCTGGCCGGCCTGAAGAGCGTCGACCCGTCGCTGCGCGAGGCCGCCGCCATAGACGGCGCAAGCGAGTGGTACGCGTTCCGCACGGTCGTCCTCCCCGCGCTCAAGCCGATCAACATCGTCGTGGTCGTGGTCACCGTGATCGAGGCGCTGCGCGCCTTCGACCTCGTCTACATCATCAACAACGGCCGCAACGGGCTCGAGCTGCTGTCCGTGCTCGTGTTCGACAACATCGTCGGCGAGGCGAGCCGGATCGGGTTCGGCTCGGCGATCGCCGTGATCCTGCTGCTGATCGCGCTGCCGCCGATCATCACCTTCGTCGCGCGGATGAACAAGGAGGAGGCGTGACCAGCGAGACCGCCTCCGTGCCGCTCGCTCGCGAGCGCCGCCGCGCGGCGATCCGGCCGCCGCGGGTCGGCCTGCATCTGTTCCTGATCTTCGTCGCGATCCTGTGGCTCGCGCCCGTGATCTGGACGCTCTACACGTCGCTCCGGCCGTACTCGGAGACGGCGGAGCGCGGCTACGTGTCGCTGCCCAAGACGATCACGCTCGACAACTACACGAACGCCTGGACGCAGGGCGAGATCCCGCACTTCTTCCTCAACTCGCTCCTGATCACGCTGCCTGCGCTCGTGATCACGCTGTTCTTCGCGTCGTGCGTCGCATTCGTCGTGGCGCGGCTGAGCTTCCGCTTCAACGCGGCGCTGCTGATCATCTTCCTGGCGGCGAACCTGCTGCCGCCCCAGGTCGTCGTCCCGCCGCTGTACCGGATGTACCTGGAGATCCCGCTCCCGACGTTCATGAGCGAGACCGGGAAGATGTACGACTCGCTGTGGGGGCTGATCGCGATCAACGTCGCCTTCCAGACCGGCTTCTGCG
>JBKOYW010000224.1:0-3195 GCA_046744275.1 Actinomycetota bacterium | reverse complement strand
GCTTCCGAAGCTGGTGGTGCAGAACATCGTCCGCGAGTTCCGCGGGCTGGACGAGATCCTTGCCGCGACCGACCCCGAGCTGGAGTCGGTCGACGGCGTCGGAGAGATCCGGGCGAAGGACATCCGCGAGGGCCTTCGCCGTCTACAGGAGATCAACCTCGTGGACCGCTATCTGCAGACATGAGCGCGCGTTGCGCGAGACGTACGGTCGTCCGGCACCCGGACGCACCCTGATGAAGGAGGACACCATCCCCACCGAGACAGCGACCGAGCAGATCGAGGACCTGGAGATCACCCGCGAAGCGGAATGCATCGACTTCAGCGTCGGTGACAACGTCGTCTATCCCCATCATGGGGCCGGGCAGGTCATCAAGAAGGAGGAGAAGGAGATCCTCGGTGAGGTGCGCCAGTACCTCACGATCAAGATCCTTCATAACGACATGACCGTGATGGTCCCGTGTGAGAACGCCGGCAAGGCCGGCCTCCGCCGGGTCATCGACGAGGACACCGTCAAGAAGGTGCTCTCCGTCCTGTCGGATGACGTGTCGGAGATGCCGAAGAACTGGAACCGGCGCTTCAAGCACAACCGCGACAAGATCAAGACGGGCGATATCTATGAGCTCGCCGAGGTCGTTCGCAACCTCGCCGTGCGCGAGCAGGACAAGGGCCTGTCGACCGGCGAGAAGCAGATGTACACGCGGGCCAAGAAGATCCTGGCTTCCGAGATGATGTACGCCCTGGAGAAGACCGAGGACGAGGCCGAGGCCTACCTCGACGACCTGCTCCAGCGCTCGGACAAGCAGCTGGCGGCCGCCGCCTCATAGGCGGTCCGCGACTCGGACATGGCGGTCGCGCTTCTCGTGGCCGCCGGTAGCGGCGAACGCCTTGGAGCCGGACAGCCCAAGGCGTTCGTCGTTCTGGCGGGCCGCCCGATGGTCGACTGGTCGCTCGATGCGCTGCGCGCGGCGGGGATCGAGGACATCGTCGTGGCGCTGCCGCCGGGCCACGACGTTCCGGACGGGTGCGTGGGCGCGATGGGGGGCGCGACGCGCTCGGAGTCGGTGCGCGCCGCGCTGGCGGCGGCGCCTCCCGGCGAGGTCGTGGTCCACGACGCCGCGCGGCCGCTCGCCACGCCCGACCACTTCCGCGACGTCCTCGCCGCCCTCGCCGACGCCGACTGCGCGGTGGCGGCGGCGCCAGTCACCGACACCGTCAAGGAGGCCGGGCCGGACCGCCTCGTCACGGCCACGCTCGACCGCTCGCGCCTGTGGGCGATCCAGACCCCGCAGGCGTTCCGCCGCTCCGTGCTCGAGCGCGCGCTGGCGGTCTCGGGCGACGTGCTCGCCGAGGCGACCGACGATGCGTGGCTGGTCGAGCGCACCGGCGGAACGGTGCGCGTCGTAGAGTCCACGCCCGCCAACCTGAAGGTGACGACTCCCCACGACCTCCGGATCGCCGAGCTGCTGCTTGCTGACCGACTACCACGTCCATCTGCGCCCTGACGAGCGCGAGCACACCTTTGAGCGCTCTTTTACCGCCGCCAACGCCGAGCGCTACCGCGAGACGGCGTCCGAGCACGGGATCACCGAGCTCGGCGTGTCCGAGCACATCTACCGCTTCAGCGCCGCGCTGGAGATCTGGGAGCACCCGTTCTGGCGCCGCTACGCCCAGGACGACCTCGACGCCTACTGCGCGTTCGTGCGCGAGGAGACCGACCTGCGGCTCGGGATCGAGATGGACTTCGTGCCCGGCCGCGAGGACCGGATCGCCACCCAGCTCGACGCCCGCGACTGGGACTACGTGGTCGGCTCGATCCACTTCTTGCGCGACCTGTCGCTCGATACCGAGGAGTACTCGATCTGGGGTGCCGGCGAGTCGCCCGAGCGGATCTGGCGGCGCTACTTCGAGACGCTCGCCGAGTCCGCGCGCTCGGGCCTCTACGACATCATCAGCCACCCCGATCTGGTGAAGGTCTGGGGGCGCGGCGCGCCGCAGCCGGACGGTGATCTGCGGCGCTACTACGAGCCGGCCGTCGAGGCGTTCGCGGAGGTGGGCGTGGCGGTCGAGTTGTCGACCGCCGGCTGGCGCAAGCCGGTCGGCGAGCAGTACCCCTCGATTGCGTTCCTCGAGATGCTGGTCGACGCCGGCTGCCCGATCGCGCTGTCCAGCGACGCGCACGTGCCGGAGCAGCTCGGGTTCGAGTACGAGCGGGCGCTGGAGCTGCTCGACGGCGTCGGCGTGCGGGAGATCGCGGTCTTCGAGCGGCGGCAGCGGCGGCTGGAGCCGGTCGGGTGAGGAGCGGGATCGGGATCGACTCCCATCGCCTCGTGCCGGGTCGCCGGCTCGTGCTCGGCGGCGTCGAGATCCCGTTCGAGCTCGGCCTGGCCGGCCACTCGGATGCGGACGTGCTCGCGCACGCGATCGCCGACGCACTGCTCGGCGCCGCGGGGCTGGGGGACATCGGGCAGCTCTTCCCGGACACCGAGGAGGCGTGGAGGGACGCCGACTCGATGCAGCTGCTCCGCGACGTCGTTGCGCGCGTGCGCGATGCCGGTCACGAGGTCGTGCACGTCGACGCCACCGTGATGCTCGAGCGCCCCAAGCTCGCGCCGCATCGCGAGGCGATCGTCACCTCGCTGGCCGCCGTGCTCGGCTCGGTCAACGTGAAGGCGACCACGGGCGAGGGCATGGGCTTCGTCGGGCGTGGCGAGGGCGCCGCCGCGCTGGCGGTGGCTACGTTGCGCTGATGGCCTGGAGCGTCGACGCCGTCGAGTCGCTCGCGCCGGACGCGGCGTCGGTGCGGGCCGGTCAGAAGCTGGCGTCGCCGGGCCCGTGGTCGGGCGCCGGGCACGACGAGCGCGTCGTGTGGGGCCTCTGCCAGGGGAGCGGCAAGCATCCCTACCAGGCGCAGGTCGACCTTCAGGGTCCGACTTTCAAGTGCTCCTGCCCGAGCCGGAAGTTCCCGTGCAAGCACTGCCTCGGGCTGCTGCTGTTGTGGGTCGGTGGCGGAGTCCCGGCCGGCGAGCCGCCGGAGTGGGTGCGCGAGTGGCTGGAGTCTCGCGAGCAGCAGACCGAGCGCGCCGCCAAGCGCGCCGAGGCGACGCCTGACCCCGAGGCCGCCGCTCGCCGGGCGGCCGCGCGCGAGGAGCGGGTCGCCGCCGGCGTCGAGGACCTGCGGCTGTGGCTGCGCGACAT
>JBKOYW010000511.1:0-15360 GCA_046744275.1 Actinomycetota bacterium | reverse complement strand
GCGAGGAGGACGTGCTCGTCTTCCGCGCCCGCTTCGCCGTCTGAGTACCGCCGGCGAGTGCTGCGAGGTACTTGACTTCGCGGCACGGGCCGTGCGTAGACTCGATGGCGCTCGGAGGCTTCTCGTGCCCCACTCCCTCACCGACCTGGCTGGCCTGAAGGTCAGTGCCGAGGATTTCCTCGCCACCGCGCTGGAGACGACTGCGCAGCCGATTTGGGTCGTGGATCCCGACGGCCGGATCCGGTTCGCAAATCCCGCCGCGATCGCCGCGCTGGGCTATGACAGCGCGGAGGAGCTGCTTGGGCGCCCCAGCCACGAGACGATTCACTACAAGCACCCGGACGGCTCGCCGTATCCCGCGGCCGACTGCCCGATGCTGCTTCCGCGGGCCACGGGCGAGATGGTCGCGCGCGATCTGGATTGGTTCTTCCGGCGCGACGGTTCGATGTTCCCCGTGTCTTATGTCTCGGTGCCGATCGCGATGCCGGGGGGCCGCGGTGCCGTCGTGGCCTTCACCGACGCCGAGGATCGCGTACGCGAGGAGCGGTTGCGGCGCAAGTATGAGGCGATCCTCGTGGCGCAACGGCGGGTCGCGACGCTCGTGGCCGGCGGGGCCGCGTCGGCGGAGGTGTTCGCCGTGATCGCCCAGGAGGTCGGCCACGTGATCGGCCTGCCGCTGGTCGCGGTGTGGCGCTACGAGCCCGACGGGACGGCGACCGTGATCGGCGCCTGGAGCGAGCAGCCGCATCCGTTCCAGGCCGGTACCCGCTGGCCGCTCGACGGCCCGACGATCTGCGCGCAAGTCCTCAAGACCGGCCGCCCGGCACGGATCGACGACTTCGCCGACGTCCCCGGCACGATCGGGGACGCCGCCCGCAAGACGGGGATCCGCTCGTGCGCCGGCGCCCCGATCGTCGTCGACGGCGACGTCTGGGGCGCGATGTCGGCCGACTCGACCGCGCGTGAGCCCCTGCCCGAGCACATCGAGGATCGGCTCGCCGAGTTCACCGAGCTGGTCGCCACGGCGATCTCGAATGCCGAGAGTCGGGCCGGTCTCGCCCGGTTGGCGGACGAGCAGGCCGCATTGCGGCGCGTGGCGACGCTCGTCGCCCGCGGGGTCCCGCCAGCGGACGTGTTCGCAGCGGTCGCCGAGGAGGTGGGACGACTCCTGCGCGTCGAGGACACGACGATCTTTCGGTACGAGGACGACTGGACCGCGACCGTCGTCGCAGACCGAGGCGACCGCGATGTCCCCCTGCCGATGGGCAGCCGAATCCCGCTCGACGGACAGAGCGTCACTGCGCTGGTGCGTCGCACCGGGCTTCCCGCCCGGATGGACGACTTCTCGAACGCCACCGGGCCGCTCGCTGACTACACCCGCAACGCGGGCATCGGGTCCACTGTCGGCAGTCCGATCGTGGTCGACGGACGGCTCTGGGGCGCCATGATCGCCGCAACGCGAAGCGACGAGCCGATGCCCCCTACCACCGAGTCGCGCATCGGGAAGTTCACGGAACTGGTCGCGACCGCGATCTCGAACGTCGAGGCGCGCTCGGACCTTGCGGCCTCCCGGGCACGCATAGCGGCGGCGGCCGACGAGGAACGCCGGCGGGTGGTCCGCGACCTGCACGACGGAGCCCAGCAGCGCCTCGTCCAGACCGTCGTTACGCTGAAACTCGCGGGCCAGGCGTTTCAGAATGACGAGGAGACCGGCCCGGCGCTCGTGAGCGAGGCGCTCGCCCACGCGCAGGACGCCATCGCCGAGGTGCGCGAGCTGGCGCACGGCATCCTCCCAAGCGTCCTCACCCGGGGTGGGCTGCGCGCCGGAGTCGAAGCGCTTGCCTCCCGGATGACGGTGCCGATCGAGTGCAACGTGTCAGTGGACCGGCTTCCCCCGGCGGTCGAGGCGACCGCGTACTTCGTCATCGCCGAGTCGCTGACCAACGTCGCAAAGCACGCGCGCGCAAACGGCGCCACGGTGCACGCGCGCGTCCAGGACGGCACCCTCAGGATCCGGGTACAAGACGACGGCATCGGAGGCGCCCGGCCCGACAGCAGCGGGCTCCTCGGGCTGGCGGACCGGCTTGCGGTCCTCCATGGGCAGCTCCGGGTCGAGACCCCGCCCGGCGGCGGCACGCTCGTCGCCGCCGACATCCCCGTCCCCGACTAGTGCCGGTGTTCGTAAGTACGTGCGGTCGCCGGTGGTCGCCGGCGCCGGCTGACGCCGCACGGTGATCCGGTGGTGTACCTCTGGTACATGATCGGTCGCCGGGTGGCGCTCAGGCGGTGATCGGTGGCCGCCGGAACCGTGCGTAATTGCGAACGCCGGTACTAGCTCCCGCAACCTGGTCGTCGCCCGACACCTGGCGGCCGCTAGCCGGAGAACAATCGGCCGCGGTGAGGAGTTGAACGTGCTCTTCCTCGGCTAGTTCCGGCGTGCGACCGAGCACCGCCCAGCCGCCGCAGCAGCTCGACCGGATCGTCGTTCTCGGCGAATGCTGCGGCGTCCCGGAAGTCCAGCGGCGCCAGTCGCGGGCTACCAGCAGTGCCGCAATCGACCGTGCGGATGTTGCCGCCTCCGCGGCGTCGGTCAGAATAGGAGCATGGCCCGATCGATCTGGAGCGGCGCGATCTCCTTTGGACTGGTGAACGTGCCGATCAAGCTCTACTCCGCAGTGTCCCGCAAGACGGTGCGGTTCAACCAGCTCAACGCGGAGACGGGGAACCGGATCCAGCAGAAGCGCGTGGACCCCGACACCGGCGACGAAGTCCCCTACGAGCAGATCGTCAAGGGCTTCGAGCTGACGAAGGACCGCTACGTGATCATCACGCCCGACGAGCTCGACGCGCTCGACCCCGAGCGCACGCGCACGATCCAGATCGAGGACTTCGTCGACCAGGTCGACATCGACCCGATCTACTACGACCACCCGTACTACCTCGTGCCGGACAAGGGCGCGGCGAAGGCGTACGGGCTGCTGCTCAACGCCATGGAGGCGTCCGACAAGGTCGCGATCGCGCGCGTGGTCATCCGCTCGAAGGAGGCGCTGGTCGCGATCCGCCCCGCCGGCGACATCCTGATGATGGAGACGATGATCTTCCATGACGAGGTCGTGCCGCACGACGACATCGAGGACCTGCCGGACTCCAAGGACCTGAAGGTCTCCGACCGCGAGATCAAGATGGCCCAGCAGCTGATCGACTCGCTCTCCAGCGAGTTCGACCCGTCGCAGTACCGCGACGAGTACCGTGACAAGGTGCTCGAGCTGATCGAGCGCAAGGCGTCCGGCGAGGAGATCGCGGTCCAGCCCGAGGCCCCGAAGCCGGCCAAGGTGCCCGACCTGATGGCGGCGCTCGAGGCGAGCCTCGCGGCGGTCAAGGACGACACCAGCACGTCCAAGAAGGACGGGTCCACCAAGAAGACGGCGAAGAAGTCCTCCGGCCGCGCGAAGGCCGCTGCGAAGTCCTGAGAACCGGGGTTCGGACCCGAGTTCGCGATTGACAGGAGCCATCCCAACCGACTAATTTGTCCGGGCACTAGCCAAAAGTTGGCCGGCTAGGGCGCCTGGGGAGGCGCCTTTGGCTCGGGAATAGAGGGATGGGGGAGAGCTTCATGCGTCGGATCACGTTCGCGGCGGCGGTCCTTTCCGCTGCGCTGTGCATCGGCCTGTTCACCGCGAGCGTTGCCGGGGCCCAGGCTCCAGCAGCGACGATCAGCGTCACGGGCACCGAGACGACGTGGTCGCCCAATGCCGTGACCGTCACGACCGGCGAGACCGTTCGATGGTCGTTCACGGGATCCACGCTGCCCCATAACGTCCATGGGACGAGCGCCAACTGGAGCCCGGCGCTGCAATCGCCGGTCGCGACCGGCCAGGAGCCGGTTGACTACACCTTCGCGGCGCCGGGTGTTTACACGTTCGTCTGCGACGTGCACCCCACGATGACCGGCACCGTCACGGTCGAGGATCCGGCTGCCGACCCGCTCGAGAACGTGCTCGTGTTCTCGAAGACTGCCGGCTTCCGGCACAGCTCGATCGACGAGGGGATCGCGGCGATCCAGGCCCTCGGCGCGGCCAACGACTTCGAGGTCGACGCGACCGAGGACTCGGCCCAGTTCACGACCGCCAACCTCGCGCAGTACGACGCCGTGGTCTTCCTCTCCACCACCGGCGACGTCCTCAACGACGAGCAGCAGGACGCGTTCGAGAGCTACATGCGGGCCGGCGGCGGCTTCGTCGGCATCCACGCCGCGGCGGACACCGAGTACACGTGGCCGTGGTACGGCCAGATGATCGGCGCATACTTCCGCAACCACCCGTCCGGGACGTACCCGAACGGCGGGCGCGACGGAACGGTGGACATCGAGGACGCCAACGAGCCGTCCACCGAGGGCCTGCCGGTCCGCTGGGCCCGTATCGACGAGTGGTACAACTACCAGTCGTTCGAGAGTCCCAGCGTGGGCGGCGGCGGCGATGACTACTCGGCGCGCGACAGTGACGTCCACGTGCTCGCGACCGTCGACGAGTCGACGTACGACGAGGCGGACGGCAGCGACGGGGTCAACGACGACCACCCGATCTCGTGGTGCTCGGACTTCGACGGCGGCCACGTCTGGTACACGGGCATGGGCCACACCGAGGAGTCGTTCGGCACCGAGCCCGGCAACCTGCGCTCGCACATCCTCGGCGGCCTGCAGACCGTTACCGGCGCGGAGGCATCCGACTGTGGTGAGCCGCGCCAGGCCGCGCCGACGTCGGACGACTTCGAGCTCGTCACGATCGACGACGACACCGAAAGCCCCATGGAGCTCGCCGTCGCCAACGACGGCCGCGTCTTCTACGTCGAGCGCATCACGGGGGAGCTCAACGTCTACAACCCGGCCAACGGCCAGGTGACGACCGCTATCACGATCCCCGTCTCCAGCGTCCAGGAGAACGGGGCGATCGGCATCGCGCTCGACCCGAACTTCGACACCAACAATCACCTGTACGTCGCGTACACGCCGCCGACCCCGAACAATGTCACGCGCGTCTCGCGCTTCACGGTCGGCGCGAACAACACGATCGCCGCGAGCTCCGAGCAGTTCATCTTCCAATGGATCGCGCAGCGCGAGCAGTGCTGCCACTCCGCCGGCTCGCTCGCCTTCGCGCCAAACGGCGACCTGTACATCTCGACCGGCGACAACACGAACCCGTTCGCGTCGGACGGCTTCACGCCGATCGACGAGCGGCCGGGCCGCGAGTTCTGGGACGCCCAGCGGACCTCGGCGAACTCCAACAACCACAACGGCAAGCTCCTGCGCATCCACCCGCTCCCGGGCGCGACCGGCACGCCGGGCATCGGCACGACCTATTCGATCCCGTCGGGCAACATGTTCGCCCCGGGGACCGCGAACACGCTGCCCGAGATCTACGCGATGGGCTTCCGCAACCCGTTCCGGATCACCGTCGATCCTCACACGGGCTGGGTGCTGCTCGGCAACTACGGCCCTGACGCCGGCGCGACGGACCCGAACCGCGGCCCGCAGGGCAGCGTCGAGTTCGACGTCATCAAGGAGCCGGGCTTCTACGGCTGGCCCTACTGCGTCCGCGACAACGTCCCGTACAACGACTACAACTTCGCCAACGGCACGTCGGGCCCGAAGTTCAACTGCAACGCGCCCGTCAACGACTCGCCCAATAACACGGGCATCGTCAACCTGCCGGCCGCCAAGCCGGCCACGATGTGGCTCGGCTACACCGAGACCGACCCGCGGTTCCCGGGCCTCGGCACGGGCGGTGCGCCGACCGGCGGCCCGCGCTACGAGTTCGACCCCGAGCTCGACAACCCGGCCAAGTTCCCGGAGTTCTACGACGGCCACTGGTTCATCGGCGAGTGGAACAACGGCTGGATCCGGACGGCCACGCTCAACGCCCAGGGCAACGGCGTGGCGGTCAACCAGACGCCGTGGGAGGACACGTTCTTCCGGCCGCACGAGATGGAGTTCGGGCCCGACGGCTCGCTCTACGTGATCGACTGGGGCTCCGGCTTCAACGGCAACAACGCGAACTCCGGCATCTACCGGATCGACTACGTCGCCGGCGCGAGACGGCCGATCGCACGAGCGACCTCGGACAAGGACAGCGGCCCGACGCCGCTGACCGTGCAGTTCTCGAGCGACGGGTCGATCGACCCCGACGGGTCCTCGCTGACCTACGCGTGGGACTTCGACGGGAACGGCACCACCGACTCGACCGAGGCCAACCCGACCCACACCTACAGCACGGCGGGCACGTTCAACGCCACGCTGACCGTCACCGATGCCGACGGCCAGACGGGCTTCGACACGATCCCGATCACGGCCGGCAACACGCGGCCGACGGTCACGATCACCGTGCCGGAGGACGGGCAGTTCGCGGCGTTCGGCGACCTCATCCCGTACGAGATCACCGTCACCGACCCCGAGGACGGGACCATCGCCTGCAACCGGGTGACGCTCAACGTCCAGCTCGGCCATGACGACCACGCGCACCCGCTCAGCACGCAGCAGGGCTGCTCCGGCACGTTCCGCGGGCTGCCTGACAGCGGCCACGGCGGGAACGCGAACATCTTCACCTCGATCGTCGCCAGCTACACGGACAACGCCCAGGGCGCGGCCAACGCGCTGACCGGCCAGGACGACGTCGTCATCCAGCCCAAGCCCAAGCAGGCCGAGTTCTTCGACACGATGGGCCGCATCGCCGGCGGCGCGGCCGGCGGCACGCCCGGCGTGCAGACGGAGACGACGAGCGACGCAGGCGGCGGCCTCAACATCGGCTTCATCGAGCACGGCGACTACGTGTCGTTCGAGCGGATGAGCCTCAAGGACCTCACGGGGATCCGCTTCCGGGTCGCCTCGGGCGGTGCCGGCGGCACGATCCAGCTGCGGCTCGACTCGCCGACCGGCACGCTGGCCGGCGAGGTCGCAGTCGCCAACACCGGCGGCTGGCAGACCTGGACCAATGTCGACATGCCGCTCAGCAGCCCGCCGGGCGGCACGCACGAGCTGTTCCTCGTGTTCGTCAACGCCGGAGCCGGTGACGGCGGGCTGTTCAACATCAACCACTTCACGGCGCGCGGGAAGGGCGCCGCGGTCAGCGCCGCGCCGGATGTCACGGCGAGCGCCGAGCCGATGACCGGCGACGCGCCGCTCCAGGTGCAGTTCACCGGCACGGCGACCGATCCGGATGCCGGCGCGGGCGAGCAGCTCACCTACCTGTGGGACTTCGGCGTCGCCGGCTCGACCACGGACACCTCGACCGAGCTCAGCCCGACGTACACCTACGAGCGGCCGGGCACCTACCTGGCGCGCTTCACGGCCACCGACCCGCACGGGGCGTCGGCGACCGCGAGCGTCCAAGTCCAGGTCACCAGCTCGAGCGAATGCCCCCAGAACAACGTCAAGTCCGACGAGTTCGAGGGCGACTCGCTCGACACCAACCGCTGGCAGATCATCCGGCCCGACAGCACCCGTCCGCCGACGGTGTCGGGCGGCAACCTGAACTTCCCGATCGACGTCGGCTCGATCTACGGGCCGGGCACGTCCGCGCGGAACATCATCGTGCAGCCGCTGCCCGACGGCGACGTGGAGGTGACGGCGAAGATCACCACCGATCCGCTCACCCAGAACTACCAGCAGGCCGGCCTGCGCGTCTACCAGGACGACAACAACTGGGCCTCGGTCCACATGATCTACGCGGGCACCGGCCGTGACTTCGAGTTCATCTACGAGAACAACGGCAACCCGCGCAACGAGGGTCAGGACAAGCTCGGCGGGATCCCGGCCGACGCTCCGCTGACCTACTGGGTCAAGCTGATCTCGGACGGCTCGACGCTGAGGGCCGAGTACTCCTACAACGGCACGGACTTCAGCCCCGTTGGCCGTGTCGCGGACATCTCCGGCTGGGCGGCCCCGCAGGTCGGCCCGGTCGCGCTGTCCGACGCCGCGACGACATACCCGGTCGCGCACTTCGACTGGATCCGCTTCAACCCGGATTCGTCCGGTGGCGGCGGCGGTGGCGGCGGCGGCTCGGAGACCGAGCTGTTCGCCGACCAGTTCGACGGCACCGACGTCGGCTCGGGCTGGGACGTCGTGCGCCGCAACCAGGCACTGACCGTGTCGGGCGGTGCGCTCCGCGTCCCCGCCGCGACGGGCGACCTCTACCAGACCAACAACACTGCCGCGAACCTGGTCCTGCGCGACCCGCCGGCGACCGGCTCGTGGAACGCGACCGCGAAGATCAACTTCGAGGGCCTCGCCCAGTACCAGCAGGCGGGGATCATCGTGCGCGGCGACGACGACAACTACGTGAAGCTCGGCCGGATCGCCCACACCACGGCGGGCGACGAGAAGTTCGAGTACATCCACGAGGCCGCCGCCAATCCGGATAACACGGCCGCTGACTCCACCCAGAACATCGCGGGGGACTTCCCGGACGACTACTGGGTGCAGCTGCGGTACGACGGGACGAACGTCACCGGCTGGTACTCGACCAACGGGTCCGACTGGACGCAGGTCGGGCGCGCCTGGCCGCTGCCGGCGAACGCGCAGGTCGGCGTGTTCTCCTTCGGGAACACGGCGACCTCGACGCCTCCGGAGGCGGCGTTCGACTCGTTCCGCATCACGCGGCCGGCCGCGCCGGCGGGGCCGAGCTTCGACGACGAGTTCGACGGCTCGAGCCTCGACGCCGAGCGCTGGAACGCCAGCGTCCGGCAGAACCAGAACGCGGCCGTGAGCGGTGGCATGCTGACCATCACCACGGAGCCGGGTGACATCTACAGCGGTGACACGACGCCGCCGCCGAACAACTTCATCCTCCAGGACGCCTCCCACGCGGGCGACGACTGGACGATCGAGACGAAGATCGACTCGAGGGTGAACGGCGGCTACGGCCAGGGTGGGCTGATGGCCTACGTGGACGGCAACAACTACGTCAAGCTCGACCCGATCGCCGATGCCGGCCAGACCCGAATCAACCGGATCGAGCTGCGCACGGAGATCAACGGCACGCCGACCGGGCCGGCCACCGACCCGGAGATCGCGGCAGGCACAGGCACGATCTTCTACCTGCGCCTGAACAAGAACGGCACGAGCTACACGGGCGAATACTCACGCGACGGCACGACGTGGCTGCCGGCCGGCACGGTGACCAACCCGATGGCGGACCCGGACTTCGGCGTCTTCGCGTTCGGTCCGCAGGCCGACGGCCAGGGCGACGACGTCTCGTTCGACTACTTCTGGCTCGACGGCCAGGATGCGCCGGACGAGTGCGAGTGCGTGGCGACGGGCGGTGACTCGTTCGACTCCGGCTCGCTGGACAAGCAGAAGTGGAACCACATCGTCCGCGAGCAGGAGGACCTGTACTCGCTCAACGACGGCTGGCTCGAGATCCAGACCGTCAACGGCGACATCTACACCAACGGCGACCCGGCTCCGACGCGGAACTTCATCCTCCAGGATCCGACGGAGCCGAACCAGGACTGGGTGATCGAGACACACATCGACGCCGCGACGCTCAGCCAGGGCTACGAGCAGGCCGGCCTGCTGGCGTACGGGAACGACGACAACTACGTCAAGTACGACATCCTGTCCGACGACACCAACACGTGGCTCAACCGGATCGAGCTGCGCTCGGAGGTCGCCGGGCAGATCGTCAACCCGCAGCCGCAGGTGACGTTCCCGCAGGCGGGCGCTCCGACCGAGGTCTGGCTGCGCCTGACCAAGTCGGGGACCAACTACAGCGGCGAGTACTCGCTCGACGGCACCACATGGCAGTCGATCGGCCAGCCGGTCGCCAATACGGCACCGCTGATGGCCGAGCCCGCCTTCGGCATCTTCACGCTCGGTGTGAACAGCGGCGGCGGGACGGCCCGGTTCGAGTACTTCTCGCTCGACGGGTCGACCGGCTGCGAGGAGCCCGAACCCCAGAACCGGGCGCCGGTGATCGACGCCGCGGCTGCGTCGCCGACCACCGGCTTCGCCCCGCTCGAGGTGCAGTTCACGAGCGCGGCGAGCGACCCCGACGCGGGGGACGAGCTGGCCTACAGCTGGGACTTCGACAACGACGGGACGGCCGACGCCACGACGGCGAACGCCACGCACACCTACACCACGCCGGGCGAGAAGCAGGCCAAGCTCACCGTCTCCGACGGTGAGGCGACCACCTCGCGGACGCTGACCGTCAACGTCCTCGAGGCCGACGATCCGGATGCGCGCTTCCGGGTGCTCGTGTTCTCCAAGACCGCGGGCTTCCGGCACAGCTCGATCGACGACGGTCACGCGGCGATCGAGAAGCTCGGTGACGACAACGGCTTCCAGGTCGATCACACCGAGGACGCCACGGCGTTCCGCGACGCCATCCTCGGCCACTACGACGCCGTGGTGTGGCTGTCGACGACCGGCGACGTGCTCAACGACACCCAGCAGGCCGCGTTCGAGCGCTTCATCAAGGCCGGCCACGGCTACGCGGGCATCCACGCGGCGGCCGACACGGAGTACGAGTGGAAGTGGTACGGCAGGCTTGTCGGCGCCTACTTCCTGAGCCACCCGGTCGGTACGTACCCGAACGGCGGGCGGGACGGCACCGTCATCGTCGAGGACACGACGGACCATTCCACGCAGGGCCTCCCGGCCCCGCGCTGGGACCGGATCGACGAGTGGTACAACTACAAGCCGGTCAACTTCGAGCAGACCGGCAATGTGGACTACAGCCCGCGGGCCAACGTCCACGTACTGGCATCGCTCGACGAGTCGACCTACGAGGAGGCGGACGGCAGCGACGGGGTCGACGACGACCACCCGATCTCGTGGTGCAAGCGCTACGACGGCGGCCGCTCGTGGTACACGGGCATGGGTCACACCGACGACTCGTTCACCGAGGCCAACTTCCTCAAGCACATCCTCGGCGGCATCGAGGTCGCCGCGGGCACCGAGGGGTCGGATATCTGCAATATCGCTCCGACCGTCGACGCGACGGCCGATCCGCGGACCGGCCAGGCGCCGCTCGCGGTGGCCTTCTCGGCCAACGGCTCCGATGCCGAGGGCGCTGCGCTCACGTACTCGTGGGACTTCGGCGACGGCGGAACCTCGCTGCGGCAGAACCCGGACCACACGTACCTCGAGCCGGGCACGTACACGGCCAAGGTCACCGTGAAGGATCCGAAGGGGGCAACCGGCACCGCCACGGTCGAGATCGTCGTGACGAACCCGCCGGGGAACGTCGCGCCGACCGTCGAGGCGGCCGGCGACCCGACCGCCGGCAAGCCGCCGCTGGCCGTGCAGTTCTCGGCCACGGGCACCGATCCCGACGGCGACCCGCTGACGTACTCGTGGGACTTCGGGGACGGCGGGAGGTCGCTCCTCCAGAACCCGAGCCACACGTATGCGAATGCGGGCACGTACACGGCGACCGTCACGGTGAGCGACGGCAGGGGCGGGACCGCCACTGACACCGTGGTCGTCACCGTAGGCAACCGGGCCCCGGCGGTGGAGCTGACTGCGATGCCGGTGTCCGGCACGGCGCCGCTGACCGTGCAGTTCTCCGCCGCCGGGTCCGATCCCGACGGAGACGCGCTGACCTATCAGTTCGACTTCGGGGAGGGGAAGCCGACCAAGCCGGGCCCGGCCAGCACGGCCAGCCACAAGTACGGGAAGGCCGGCACGTACACCGCGAAAGTGACCGTGACCGACACCGGCGGAGCCACGGCGACTGACACGGTCCAGATCACGGTCACGAAGCGGTAACGCATCCGCAGGCCGTCACGCGACGGGGGCGCCCGAGCCGCGGCGCCCCCGTCGTCGTCCTGATGAAAGGATCCGCGGCATGGCCGTACGCGACGAGAACCTCACACCCCGCCCCGAGCACCGCTTCACCTTCGGTCTGTGGACCGTCGGCAACCCGGGGCGGGACCCCTTCGGTGGACCCACGCGGGAGCCGCTCGACCCGGCCGAGTCGGTCAAGAAGCTCGGCGAGCTCGGCGCGTGGGGCGTGAGCCTGCACGACGAGGATCTCGTGCCGTGGGGGACGCCGCCGGCCGAGCGCGACAAGATCGTCGCCCGTTTCAAGGCGGCGCTCGACGAGGCCGGGATGGGCGTCGGCATGGCCACGACGAACCTGTTCGGCCACGCCGCGTTCAAGGACGGCGCGTTCACCTCCAACGATCGCGCCGTGCGCCGCGCGGCGATCGGCAAGGCGATGCGCTCGATCGACCTCGGGGCCGAGCTGAGCGGCGAGGTCTACGTCTTCTGGGGCGGTCGCGAGGGCACCGAGGTTGGCGCCGCCAAGGACCCGCGCGATGCGCTTGAGCGCTACCGCGAGGCGGTCAACGTGCTCGTCGACTACTCGGAGAGCCAGAACTACGGCTTCCGCTTCGCGATCGAGCCGAAGCCGAACGAGCCGCGCGGCGACATCTTCCTCCCGACGGTCGGCCACGCCCTGCACTTCATCTCGACGCTCGACCGGCCCGAGCTGGTCGGCCTCAACCCCGAGGTGGCCCACGAGACGATGGCCGGGCTGTCGTTCCACCACGCCGTCGGCCAGGCGCTGTGGGCCGGCAAGCTGTTCCACATCGACCTCAACGGGCAGGACGTCGGGCGCTACGACCAGGACTTCCGCTTCGGCGCGGAGGATCTCAAGGAGGCGTTCCTGCTCGTCCGGCTGCTCGAGCGCGCCGGCTACAGCGGTCCGCGGCACTTCGACGCACACGCCTACCGCAACGAGAACCCCGAGGGCGTGTGGGACTTCGCGTCCGGGTGCATGCGCACCTACCTCGCGCTGGCCGACAGGGCGCGCCACTTCGACTCGCTACCCGAGGTCCAGGAGGCGCTCGCGGCCGCATCGGCGCCCGAGCTCGCCCGCCCGTCGGTCGATGGCGACGCGCCCGACGTGCTGAAGGAGGAAGCGCTGAACCTCGACGCTCTTGCGCAGCGCGGCTACTTCAACGAGCGGCTCGACCAGATCCTCGTCGAGGTGCTGCTCGGCGTGCGCTGACCCTTGACACCGAGACCTCTTCTGGGTATTAGTTGGCTCGTTAGCCTAATTCCCGTGCGGTCGTCGTGCAGTCCAACCGCAACCCGTCCGCGGGCGGGCTGACGATGACGCCGCAGGCCGGCGACGCGACGCTGAGCGTCACGGACCCGAGCAGCACGTCGACCGGCCGTCTGGTCAACGGCCAGTCGCGCTGCCGCAACCGCTGCAGCTAACGCGACGAGTCCGCTCGCTACCGGCGGTCCGTTCGCTCCGCTCAGTGCCGACGGCAGCCCGCTGACGCTGCTCTCGTACGCGGGACCGGTGAGCAACGACGCGGTGACCGTCAACGTCAAGCAGCCGGTCGGCGCGAACGACGCGCTGCGCACCGGCACCTACTCGAAGACGTTGACCTTCACGCTGTCGACGACCAGTCCGTAGCCCGCCGATCCGCTGGGCGGTCGCCTACGCGGCGGCCGCCCGGCGGTCCAGCTCGAACCACACGAGTGTCTCCTCGTCCGAGTCCACGCCCCAGCGGTCGGCCAGCTCGGCGACCAGGTACAGGCCCCAGCCGGACGGGCGCGCCGGATCCGGCGACGGGGCGGTCGGCACGAAGCCACCGCCCGGATCGTGGACCTCCACGCGGAGCGTCCGATCGGCGAGCTCGATCACCAGCTCGATGACGTCGCCGCTGGCGAGGTTGGCGTGCCGGACGGCGTTCGTCACGAGCTCCGAGACGAGCAGCCGCACGTCGCGCATCCGGCCGTCGGGCAGCTCGCCGGACAGGCCGTCGAGCGCGTGCCGCGCCTCGGCGGCCGCCTCCGGCGTGACCGGCAGCGTGCGCTCGAGCCTCACGCCGCCTCCTCCGGGTCGTCCACGAAGTCGAGCCGGTCGCTCATGCGCGTGATCTCGAACACCCGGTGCACGGTGTCGCCGCCGCGGATCAGCGCGAACCGCCGGCCCGCCTCGCGCGCCCGCATGTCCGCCAGCACGACCAGGCGCAGCCCGCTGGAGTCCATGAACTCCAGGCCGCGCAGGTCGAGCACCACGGCGCCGAGCTCGGGCTCCTCCGCGAGGCGGTCGAGCTCGGCCTCGAGGACGGTCGCGCCCGAGAGGTCGAGCTCGCCCGTCGGCGCGACCACTGCGACGGTGCCGTTCCGCGTGGTCTGGAAGTCGAGGTTGGGCATCGCCGTGCGGAAGCCTAATCCTCCGGCGGGCGGGAAGACTGTGCGCCACATGACACGGCTGCTCCGATCGGACTGCTCGGGCCCAGGGATCACGCGCCGCGGCCGCGGCAAGGGCTTCGAGTACCTCGACGAGGACAGCAATCGCGTGACCGATCCGGAGGACCTGGCGCGTATCCGTGAGCTCGGGATCCCGCCCGCGTGGCGCGACGTCTGGATCTGCCCGAGCCCGCGCGGCCACCTCCAGGCGACCGGGACCGACGCCGCCGGCCGCAAGCAGTACCTCTACCACGAGGCCTGGCGCACGAGACGCGACGCGGAGAAGTTCGTGGAGATGGTGCGCTTCGCGCGTGCGCTGCCCGCGCTCCGTGACCACGTGGAGGAGGACCTCCAGGGGGACGATTACACGCGCGCGCGTGTGCTGGCGTGCTCGGTGCGGCTGCTCGACCGCGGGTTCTTCCGCATCGGCTCGGAGGAGTACACGGAGTCGTTCGGGCTCGCGACGATGCGCAAGGAGCACGTGACGGTGAGCCGCGACGGCGAGATGGAGTTCGACTACCCCGCCAAGAGCGGCATCCGGCGCGTGCAGGCGGTCGTCGATCCGCTGGTCGCGGAGATCGTCGCCGGACTCAAGCGGCGCCGCGGCGGCGGCGACGAGCTGCTCGCCTATAAGGACGGGCGGCGCTGGCGCGACCTGCGCTCCGAGGACATCAACGCCTATCTGAAGGACGCGACCGGCGACGACTTCTCGGCCAAGGACTTCCGGACCTGGAACGCTACGGTGCTGGCCGCCGTCGCGCTCTCGGTGTCGGGTGAGGTCGCCGGGACCAAGACCGGGCGCAAGCGCGCGATCACGCGCGCGGTCAAGGAGGTCGCCCACTACCTGGGGAACACGCCCGCCGTCTGCCGCGCCTCGTACATCGACCCTCGCGTGTTCGACGCCTACCGCGGCGGGCTCGTGATCGGGCGCCCGCTGCGCGAGGCGGCGGACACGGAGCCCGGTGAGCTGCCGATCCACCAGCGCGCGCTCGAGGAGGCGGTGCTCGACCTGATCGACGAGCGGGACCGCTCGGCCGCGCTCGAGCGCGTCGCAGCCTAGGCCGGGACGTCCGGGCCGTCGGGGAGCGGCGGCGGCGGGTCGTCCGGCGGCGGGGCGTCGGGCGGCTCGGCCGGCGTGGCCGGCGCCTCGC
>JBKOYW010000180.1:0-5349 GCA_046744275.1 Actinomycetota bacterium | reverse complement strand
ACCGGATGGCGTGGATGGAGCCGGTGGCCGAGGCGATGAAGCGGGTGCACGCGACGCCGGCCGACCTCCCCGCCCACTCGATCGAGGCCGAGGTGGCCGACCTGCGAGCGGCGGCGGAGACGGCCGCGGCGATCGGCGCCGACCCCGGCGACCTCGCCGACCGGCTCGCGCGCCGCATGCTCGCGGTCCCGCCGCGGGCGGCGGCGATCCACGGCAGCTTCCACGACGACCAGGTGCTCGTCGGCGACGACGGAGTCACGCTGCTCGACCTCGACGCGTCGAGCTCGCCCGCCTCCGTCTGGCCGACTACGAGCGGCGCTCGGCCAGCTCCGTGATCACGGCCTCGTAGACGCCGGCGCCGTTGCGCTCGGCGCAGATCCGCGTGTTGGGGGTGAGCGCCACGCGGATCGTCGGGTCGCGCTCGATCCCGTTGGCCACGATCCAGAACGTGGCGACGGCCTCGGCCGCGCCGAGGTCTTCGCGCGAGTCGCCGATCGCGATGCACTCCTCGCGCGCGTAGCCGCGTGCGCGCATGTGCCAGGCGACCGCTCCGCCCTTCGACGCGCTGCGGGGCACGAGGTGGAACGCACGCATGCTCTCGACGCCCGGCTTGATCGGGTGGATGCCGCCGTTGTCGACCAGCCGCAGGTGGCCGAACCCTTCGGCCTCGAGTAGCTCGTCGGCCTCGAAGGCGTCGATGTCGCCGCGGAAGAGATGCGAGACCTCGCGGCCCTCGTGCCATGGCGCGTGGTACTCGAGCCGGCCGGCGTAGCGATCGAGCAGCAGCTGCGGGGCGCCGGACTCGGCGATCTGATCGAAGATCGACTTCCCGTCGCGGGGGACGAGCTCGCCCGTCAGCCAGTGCAGCTCGCCGTCGAGAACCACGCCCGCGCCGGCCTCGAACGCGTACGAGGTGATCCCCATCAGGCGGGCGTCGTAGAACACGGTCTGCTGGCGGCGGCCGGAGTAGATGACGACCTCGGCTCCGGCTCGGTCGCAGGCCTCGAGCGCGCGGACGCCGAGCAGCGAGAAGGCCCCGTCCGCGTCGCGCAGAAGCGAGCCGCCGGCCCCGATCAGCGTGCCGTCGAGATCGACATAGACGCAGCGGAGAGTCGGCACGACGATCCAGGGTAGGACCGGCGCGGGCTCGTAGAGTGGGCGGACGGGATGGCCGTCGTCCGTGACATCGAGCCGTGGGACGCCCTGCTGCAGGCGGGCCGCGACGACGAGCGCCTGGTCATGCAGGCCTCGCAGCACCCGCGGCCGCCGCGCGAGGCGGCGATCCCGGCGGAGCTGCATCCCGAGGTCGCCGACGCGCTCCGCAAGCGCGGGATCGACCGCCTGTGGGCGCATCAGGCCGAGGCGCTGCACGCCGCCTGGGCGGGCCCGACGATCGTCACGACCGGCACCGCGTCCGGCAAGTCGCTCTGCTTCAACCTGCCGACGCTCGACGTCCTGTGCCGCGACGCGCGGGCGCGGGCGCTGTACCTGTACCCGACGAAGGCGCTGGCGCAGGATCAGGCGCGGGCGTTGAACGCGCTCGGCGTCGCGCGTGCCCGGCCGGCGATCTACGACGGCGACACGCCGCGCGAGCAGCGGTCGGCGATCCGGCGGCGCTCGAACATCGTCATCACCAACCCCGACATGCTGCACCTCGGGATCCTGCCCAACCACCCGGCGTGGGGCGACTTCTTCGCGAACCTCGCCGTCGTGGTGGTCGACGAGGCGCACGTCTACCGCGGGGTGTTCGGCTCGCACGTGGCCAACGTGCTGCGGCGACTCCGGCGTGTCGCGGACGCCTACGGCACGGCGCCGCGGATCCTGCTCACGTCGGCGACGGTCGCCAACCCTGGCGAGCTGGCGGAGCGGCTGACGGGCCTCGACGTGACGGTCGTCGACCGCGACGGGGCGCCGGCCGCCAAGCGCACGATCGCGATGTGGAACCCGCCGATCGTCGACGAGAAGACGGCGGCGCGGCGTTCGGTCCTGGCCGAGACGGCGGACCTGCTCGCCGACCTTGTGGCGGAGGGCGCGCGGACGATCGTGTTCATGAAGTCGCGCAAGGCGGTCGAGCTGATGTCGCGCTTCGCACAGCTCGCGCTGGCCGATCGCGGGCACGGCGACCTGGCCGAGCGGATCGCGCCGTACCGCGCCGGCTACACGCCGCAGCAGCGCCGCGAGCTCGAGCGGCGGCTCCTCGAGGGCGAGCTGCTCGGAGTGGTAGCGACCAACGCGCTCGAGCTGGGGATCGACATCGGCGCGCTCGACGCCGCGATCTGCGTCACGTTCCCGGGCACGGTCGCGTCGCTGCGGCAGATGTGGGGCCGCGCGGGCCGGCGCGGTCGCGGGCTGGCGCTCTACGTGGCGGGCGAGGACGCGCTCGACCAGTTCTTCTGCCGCCACCCGGACGAGTTCCTCGACCGCCCGGTCGAGGCCGCGATCCTCGATCCGTTCAACGAGCAACTCCACGCCGCGCACCTGCTGTGCGCGGCGCACGAGGGCCCGCTGGAGGACGCGGACGCGGAGATCCTCGGCGAGGAGTGGCGCGCCGTCGCCGAGGCGCTCGTGTCGGCGGGCGACCTGCGGGAGCGACCGGACGGGACGTTCGTGCCGCGCCGGCCGGAGGAGTTCCCAGCCGCCGCGGTCTCGCTGCGCTCGGCGAGCCGGGACGGCGTGGTGATCGTCGACACCGGCTCGGGAGAGATCCTCGGGACCGTCGACATGGCGCGCGCCCACAACACCGTCCACGATGGCGCGATCTACCTGCACGGCGGGCGTTCCTACGAGGTCGAGGGACTCGACCTGGAGGGCCGGCGGGCGATGGTGCATCGGTTCGAGGGCGACTACTACACGCAGCCCAAGTACGAGGCCGACACCTACATCGAGCGGCTGATCGAGCGGCGGACCGCGCTCGGCGTGACGCTCTCGTTCGGGACCGTGGTGGTGACCGAGCAGGTGCTCGCCTACCAGCGCAAGCGGCTGTCCGACCACGAGGAGATCGACATCATCGGCCTCGACCTGCCGGCCACCTCGTTCGCCACCCAGGCGCTCTGGTACGAGCTCGGCGACGACGTGGCGGCGCTCCCGCTCGAGCTGATGCTCGGCTCGCTGCACGCCGCCGAGCACTCGCAGATCGCCGTCCTACCGCTGCTGGCCATGTGCGACCGCTGGGACATCGGCGGCCTGTCGACCAACCTGCACCAGCAGACCGGTCGCCCGACGATCTTCATCTACGACGGCCACCCCGGCGGGATCGGAATCGCCCGCCGGGGCTATGTCGCGTTCGAGACGCTCGTCGACGATGCCCACCGGCTCGTCACCGAGTGCCCGTGCGAGAGCGGCTGCCCGTCGTGCGTGCAGTCACCGAAGTGCGGCAACCTCAACGAGCCGCTCTCGAAGGCCGGCTGCGCTCAGCTGATGGGGCGCATGCTGGCCTCGTAGCGGTCGAAGTGGACCTGCCAGCGGTCCTGCGGCCAGTTGGGCCAGTCGACCGGGTGGCCGTCGAGCGCGTCCTCGAGGAAGTCGATGTGGACGTGCCAGCCGGCGCGCACGCTCGCGAGGTGGTCGTCGGGGATGGCGGCCGTGACCGTGAGCGTGAGGAGCGTGCGGTCGCCGTCCGTGCGCAGCTCCCACAGCAGGCGGCCGTGGATGTCGGTGTCGAACTCGATCGCGTTCGGCGGCTCGAGCCGGGTGATGCGACCTTCAGCGACCGCGTCGCCGTTGAGCCACTCCAGCCGCGCGCGGCCGCCCTCGGCCAGCTCGACCTCGGCGCGCGCCCACCACTCCTCGATCTGCTCGGGGTCGGTGAGCGCCTCCCACACCCTCTCGATCGGATGGCGGAGCTGCCGCTCGTAGCGGAGCACGTACTTGCCGTCGTCGCGGGTCTCGATGGTGCCGTAGGGACTGGTCATCGGTCCTCCGTTTCGTCGAGGTGCCGCTCGAGCGCATCGAGCGTGCCCGCCCACAGGCGCCGGTACGGCGCGAGCCATTCGTCGATCTCGGCGAGCGGCTCGGCGCGCAGGCGGTACAGGCGCCGCTGGGCGTCGTGGCGGACCTCGACCAGCCCGGCCTCGCGCAGCACCTTGAGGTGCTTCGAGACGCCCGGCTGGCTCAGGTCGAGCCGCGCCACCAGGTCGTTCACCGGCCGCTCCTCGTCTCGTATGAGATCGAGGATCTGGCGGCGGGTCGGCTCGGCGAGCACGTCGAAGGTCGAGGTCACGGGCCGTATATTACCAGAGCGCTATATAGCTAGTTGGGGATGAACTGCGCCATTGAGGGAGGCGGCGAGGTTGGCTATCAGTGCGTGCGACTCATCGGCGATCTGGCGGTAGGTCACTCGCGTCGTGCGGAGGCCTCGTGCTTGCAGGTCGGCGTCCTTGCGGCGGTCGCGCTCGAACGCCTCCCGCGTGTGGTGGTAGGCGAAGCCGTCGACCTCGACTACTAGGCGCTGGGCGCGCCAAAGGAAGTCGACCTCGTAGCCGGCGATGCGGACGTTGGTCTCCGGCTGCGGCAGGCGGGCGGCCCGGATGAGGCGCGGGAGCTCGGCCTCGGCTTCGGAGCGGGTCATGCGTGGCTCGTGCGCGCCTCCGATCGTGGCGCCCAGCGCCTTGGCGCCATGGCGGCCTGAACTTCGGGCATTGAGGGCGGCCAGCTCGGTGCGGGTGGTGAGTCGCTGGACCTCGGCCTCCTCGATGGCGCGGGTGAGCGCTCGCGCGTCGATGTGGGCAGCCAGGTCGAGGAGGGTGCGGGTCGGGGTCGTGAGCGGGACGCCGTCGCGCTGCGTCGAGTCGCGCGGGTCGAGGCGTCGCGCGCGGTGGATGCGGATTCCCTGGCGCGGCCGCAGCTGCCGCGTAGTTGTGATGTCGATCGGGCCGTGCCACGCGGGCCGGAAGCCCCAGATCGCCGCCGCGGCGTGGTGACTGACGACGGCGGCCTCGCCGCACGCAAGCGCGGCGGCCATCTCATCGGTCATCGGGCCTTTGAGCGGCCCCACTAGGAACACCCCGCGGTAAAGGGGACGGAGGCGGCCGTCCGCGACCCGCCGCGCTATCGCGCCGCGTCCGAGGCCGGCGGCGAGCAGGTCCGCAGTCGTCACCACGCCATGGCGGCGGGCGGCGAGTTCGGCGATGCGTTTCGTCACACTCGCGGCCATCGCCAGGCAGGTGTGTTGATTCCTGCACGCCGGCGATGCAGAACGTCACACACGTCGCCGGCGCGGGTCGGGTGTGTTGATTCCTGCATGCAGACCACCCTGCCACCGACTCGACCCGCCCACCACCGGCCGCGCGCGACTTGTAACGAAGTCGCGCGGAGATCTGAACGAACTCGTGCAGCAGTTGAGGCCGTCGA
>JBKOYW010000107.1:0-9663 GCA_046744275.1 Actinomycetota bacterium | reverse complement strand
TCGACCGGTCGTCGGGCGCCGTGGCGTGGTGCGCGCGCACCAACACGATCAACTACGGGGGCGCCCCGCACACGCTCGCCCTGGGCGAGGGGTTGCTGCTGTTGGCGGTCGGAGGGGAGCTCGTCGCGCTCGAGCCGGGCGGCACGCCGGGCTGCCGCTTCTACGAGACCGCGCTTCCGCGCTACACGACGCCGATCGAGGACAGCTCGCCGGCTACCGCCGCGGCCGCACGCCCCGGCGGCTTCGTGCCGAATCGCGGCCAGCTGCCCGGCTCGGTGCTCTTCGCATCTCGCGCGGGCGACCACGCGCTGCTGGTGCGCAGGAGCGGTCCGAGCCTGGCGATCGCCGGGCGCGACACGGTCGAGCTGCGCATCCGTGGCGGCCGGCCGGCACGGTCGGTCCGGCCCGAGGGAGCTCTGCCGGGCGTCGTCAACGACTACTCCGGTCGCGACCGTCGCCGCTGGCGCGCCGGCCTCCGGCGGTACGGCCGGGTGCGGCTGCGCGGCGTGCGGCCCGGCGTCGACCTCGTCGTGCGAGAGAGCCGCGGCGGCCGGTTCGCGTACGACGTAGTGCTGGCGCCGAGGACCGATCCGGATAAGGTCGTGCTCGATTTCCGCGGAGCGGGCCGGCCGTCGCTCGCCCGCGACGGTGGGCTGGTGTTGCGCACGCCCGCCGGCACGCTGCGCCAGCCTCCGCCGGTCGCCTATCAGCGCATCGGCGGGCAGCCCGTGGCGGTCGCCGCGCGGTTCCGGCTCGCGCGCGACGGCGGCGTCGGGTTCGCGGTCGGCCGCCACGACCCGTCGCGCCTGCTGGTCATCGATCCCGTGCTCGAGTGGTCGACGTACCTCGGCGGCGGCGTCGACGACGAGATCAACGCGATCAGCTCGGATGCCGCGGGCAACGTCTACGTCGCCGGACGGACCGCCTCGCGCGACCTCGCACCGGCAGGTGCGATCGACGGCTGGGACGAGCGCAACGCGATCTGCGAGGACTACCCACCCTGCTACGACGCGTTCGCCGCGAAGTACGCCCCGGACGGGTCGCTGGTGCACCTCACCTACCTGTCGGGGCGGCGCGACGAGGCGGCGCAGGCGATCGTGGCCGACGGCGCCGGCAACGCCTATGTGGCCGGCTTCACCAACTCGCCGAACTTCCCGATCCGCTCGGCGTTCCAGCCGGACTGGCGATGTGGATACCCGTGGGGGGACGCGTTCGTGACCAAGCTGTCGCCGACCGGAGCCGCCCTCACCTATTCGACATATCTCGGCGGCTGTGGCACCTTCGGCGACATCGCGCGCGGGATCGCCGTCGACGCGCAGGGCCGTGCCGTCGTCGCCGGAGAGACCGACGCGTTCGACTTCCCGACGACGCTCGGCGCCGCCGACCGGACCTGCGCGCCGCCCGACGGATTCTGCCGGGACGCCTTCGTCGCCCGCGTGAGCGCTTCGGGCAGCACGCTCGAGTGGTCGACGCTGTTCGGCGGCAACCGGTCGGACGAGATTCCGTATGACGTCGAGCTCGACGCGCAGGGCCGGCCCGTGATCGTGGGGGAGACGGCCGCCTGGGGCTCGAAGGACTTCCCCGCGACACCCGGCTCTTACGACCCCGATCCCGCGCTCGGCTTCACCGAGGCCTTCGCGGCGCGGCTGTCGAGCGACGGATCGGCGCTGCAGTGGGCGACGGCGTTCGGAGGGATCGACTGGGACACGGCCTACGACGCCGCCCTCGACGGCGACGGAGATGTCCACCTCGCCGGGACGACCGAGTCGCGCGACTTCCCGACGACTCCCGGCGCGTTCGATCGGCTCTGCAACAACGACCTCGAGGAATGGAGCTGCACGAACCACCCGGACGCGTTCGCGCTCGAGCTGTCGGCGGACGGGTCGCAGCTGCTCGCGTCGACCTATGTCGGCGGAGCGGGATACGAGGAAGGACTCGGCATCGCCGTCGACGCGGCCGGGCGCAGCTACCTCGCTGGTGGCTCGTCGTCCTCGTCGTACACGTTCCCGCTCGTCGACGCCTTCCAGTCGACACCGAGGGGCACGCATGCCTGGTGCTCCGCCCGCGCGGACTGCTCCGAGGCTTTCCTCGTGCGCCTGGATCCGGCCAAGGCGCACGTCGAGTACGGCACCTTCCACGGCGGGCTCTCGCAGGACCAGGCGAGAGGCGTCACGCTCGCGGACGGCGACGCCTGGATCGCGGGCCTGACGCACTCGCCGGATCTCGCCACGACCGCCGGTGCGCCGCAGCCGAGCTGGGCGGGAGGCAACTGCTCGTTCCTGCGCGACGCGTTCGAGTTCGACCCGTGCTCCGACGCTTTCATCGCGCGGATCGACGAAGCGAGGCCGCCCTCCCCGCCCCCGCCCAGCGGCGGCGGGTCGGGCGGTACGCCGGGCGGCACGTCCGTCAGCGGGACGAGCGGCGGGACGGCGGCGCCAAGCGGCGGATCGAGCACCGGCACTGCGCGCCGCATCGAGCGCGGGCTGACGATCCGGTTCCGGGGCCGGCTCGTGGTCGGGCGCGTCAGCGCAACGGCTCCAGCGTGCGCGCGGAACATCCCGGTGCGCCTCGAGCGGCGCGGCCGCGCCGGCTGGCGGCTCCGGATCACCGCGCGGACGGGCCGCGATCGGCGCTTCGCCCTGCGCCTTCCGCGGATGAAGAAGCCGCTGCGCGTGCGGCTGCCGTCGATCACTCGCGACCACGCCGGTGCGCTCGTGCAGTGCGCGCAGGCCTCGCGCCGAATCCCGGCGTCGTGACACGGCACCGTCCCTCGTTCCCGCCGGACGTCGCGGACGCGCTGCAACGCACGGCGGGCACGATCTCGGTCCGCTACACCGTGCCGGCGGCGCTCGCGCGTGGTCCACGCCGACACCGGCCCTGTGCTCGAGGGACACTGGCCTAGGACGCCGTAGCGCTTTTGCAGTCACACGCCTGACTTTCGCGCGCTGCTTGACAAAGCTTTCGGGCACCCGTAGCTTGGAGTACCGGGTTTTCGCAAGCGGGAGCGAAAGCGGGAGGCGATACACATGAGCTCAGGGCCGAGGCGCACTCGGCGCCTTGCGACGCTCGTGCTCACGGCGGCCGCCGCCGTGGCCATCGTCGCAACCAGCAGCTCCGGCGGTGGTGGAGCGACAGCGCGGGCTGCCGCGAACGTGACGATCACGGCGCGCGACTTCTTCTGGAGCCCGGACGCCGTGACGATCCAGGTCGGCGACACCGTCACGTGGACCAACGAGCAGGGGTTCCACAACGTCCTGCTCGGCGACTCGCGGCTCAATCAGCCGGGGTTCCCCAGCGACCCGGCGTGGAACCCGCCGCCGCAGCGGACGTTCACCGAGCCCGGCAGCTTCACCTACGTCTGCGAGGTCCATCCCGGCATGACCGGGACGATCAACGTCGCCGGTGGCGAGCCGACGCCGACGCCGACGCCCACGCCGACGCCGACGCCGGCGGTGCCGCCGCCCGGCGGCGGGGCGCCGGACACGACGGCGCCCACCGTGACCGGCCTGACGGTGTCCGGGTTGGATGCTCGCGTCCGGGTCCGTCTCACGGTCTCCGAACGCGCCACCGTGAATGTGCGCTTCGTGACCGACGCCGACGTCGCGACCATGCGCCGGCAGGTGGAGCAGGGAACCTGGACGCTCGAGCGCGAGCTCGCGTCCGGCACCTACGCGTACGAGCTGTGGGCGGTGGATGCCATGGGCAACCGCTCGTCCACCCACGTTGGGGAGGTGAGGGTCCGTGGCTAGCATCACGCCGCCCGAGCTGCGCTGGACGCGGCGCGGCGCGCTGGAACGCGGCATGGCGTCGTTCGCGGCGCTGTGCCTGCTGCCGGCGGCGACGCGGACGGCCGCCGTCAGGACCTCCGCTGCGGCGGCGGTGCTCGACCCCTACCAGGTCGATCTCCAGGTCCCGCCCACCCTGGTGCCGGTCATCAGCACTCCAACCGAGGACCGTTTCGAGCTGGCGATCCGCGAGGGCCGGGCGGAGATCATCCCCGGCGAGCTCACGCCGGTCTACGGCTACGACGGCATCTACCCGGGTCCGACGATCCGCGCCCGCAAGGGCCGCACGACGGTGGTCCGGGTGATCAACGGGCTGTCGTTCAACCAGAACGTGCACCTGCACGGCGGCCTCGTGCCGGCGGCCAGCGACGGCCACCCGATGCAGCTGATCGCGCCCGGCGGCGCGTTCACGTACACGTACCCGAACACGCAGGACGCCGCGACGCTGTGGTACCACGACCACGCCCACGGTTTGTCGGCGCGGACGATGTTCTACGGCCTCGCCGGCTTCTACATCGTGGAGGACGATCTCGGGCTGCCGAGCGGCGACTTCGACGTGCCGCTGGTGATCCAGGACCGTGCGTTCAACGCCGACGGGTCGCTCCGCTACACGGAGAACGTCGACGAGGGCTTCATCGGCGACACGATCGTCGTCAACGGCAACGTGTCACCGCGGTTCGCCGTCAAGCGCGCCCTCTACCGCCTGCGCTTCCTCAACGCGTCGAACGCCCGCGCGTATCGGCTGGAGCTCTCCAACGGCGCTCCGATGGTCCAGGTCGCCGGCGACGGCGGCCTGCTCGAGGCGCCGGTGTCGCGCACCGCGGTGCCGCTGGCGCCGGCTGAGCGCGTCGACGTGGTGGTCGACTTCCGGCGTCTGCGCGCCGGCGCCCAGGTCGAGCTGCGCAACACGCTCGGCAGCGGCGGCACTGCAGCGGTGCTGCGGTTCGACGTCACCGGCAGGACGGCCGACTCGGGCCGCGTGCCCGCGACGCTGCGCCCCCGCGAGGAGATCCCGGAGCCGGTCATCACACGTCGGTGGGACCTGATGTTCTCGACGAGCGGAACGCCGGAGTGGCAGATGTCCGGCATCGGGTTCGACATGGACCGGATCGACGCCCGCGCACGGCTGGGTACCACCGAGCGCTGGCAGTTCGTCAACACCTCGCACCGGGCGCATCCCATGCACATCCACGGCGTGCACTTCCGCGTGCTCAACCGCTCGGAGGGCAGCGTGCATCCGGGCGAGCGCGCGTGGAAGGACACGGTGATGGTCGCGGTCGGCGAGACGGTCATCGTCCAGCCGTACTTCGCGCAGCACCGCGGCCGGTTCGTGTTCCACTGCCACAACCTGGAGCACCAGGAGCGGGCCATGATGCTCCAGCTCGAGGTCGTCTGAAGAAGGGCGGGGCCGACCGGGAGGCTGGCCCCGCCGAGCTTCAGTTGCGGATCGCCCGCGCGGGCGCGGACTTCCAGACCGTGGCGCCGTCGGCGGTCGCCGAGACCTGGCAGTACACGAGCTTGCCGACGTCGTCGGCCGTCACCGTGTACGTCCTGCCCTCGCCGACCTTCAGCGGACCGCGGAACGGCAGCGGCAGCGAGCCGAACTGCGGGTCGGCCGGAGCGTTGAAGCTGCCGAGGTCCTCCTGGGCGGGCGCGTGATAATGCACGTGCTCGGGCCCGATCTGGTTGCTGCGGAACCAGGCGTAGTCGTAGTCGAGCTGGCCCCCGCGGTGCCACTCGCCGCGATCGCAGCTGAGCGACTGGCCGACCTTGCCGGAGCCGCCGACCTCGGGGCGCTCGACGTTGCGCGGGATGTCGCCGGAGCCGAGCTCCTTGACGCGGATCTCGCGGTAGAAGATCCGATCGGTCCCGCCGTGCGTCTGCAGCCCGAAGTAGCCGCGCGGGAACTGGCGCGCCGGGGTCGGCGGGTCCCCGTTGCGCGATGCAAGCCGCGGCACCGAGTTGTCGAACTGGTTGATCACGTTGCCGTCGACCAGGACCGTGTACTGCTGGCCGACCATCCGGATCTCCATCGAGTGCCAGATGCCCTGCTCCTGGCGCTCATAGTTCCTCGCCTGCTTCGCGTTGAGGTTCGCGAACCCGTACATCGAGCCGGTCTTGACCGCGTCGCTGCCCGGGATCTGGAGCGCCTCATTGATCTGGATCTCGTGCCCGCAGTAGACCGAGAGCCAGTGCTGGTGGTTGTTGGCGTTGGTGCCGTTGATTGCCGGCCCGGTGCCCGCCAGGTTGGTGACGTTGTTCGCGCCGTTACGGGCGCAGTAGGCGCCCTCGTAGCGGAACGGCGGCGGGAATGGCAGGTCGCCGCCCGGCCAGTCGTAGGTCGTCGATGGCGCAGGCGCCGGCAGGCCGCAGAACGACGGCGCCGCGCCCGGACAGAGGTCGTAGTTGTAGCCCGTCGGCTTCTGGGCCAGGACCTCCTCGGTGGTGCCGACGTAGCGCGGCTCCGGGAAGCGGACCATCACGCCGCCGTTGGGCGTGGCCCCTGCCGGCCACATGTACTCGAGCTTGACGACGACGTCGCCGAGCGCGCGGACGGGATACCACTTCATCCCGAACCCGGAGGTGTTGGGGTTCATCGCGCCTAGCGCGGGATCAAGGGTGACGGCGGTGGCGCCGTTCGCCGACAGCCACTTGTCGAACGAGGCGTCGGAGCCGGTCGCGGTGCCGTCGAAGATGTACTCGAAGCCCGGCTCAGGCGGCGGGGCCGTGTACTGCGCCTGCGCAGCCGGCGCGATCGCCAGCGCGACGAGCGCGGTCAGCACCAGGCCGCAGCGTGCCCGATGCCGCTTCGTGCGGTGTTGCATGGGTCCTCCCTCCCTGTCTGGCGGCCCTCCCGAGGCCGCTTACCGCATCGGCCACAGCATACGGGTTTCGTGCGGGGTTACTCAATTTCGGCTTGACATCCAGCGAATAAGCTGACACTTTGGCTAATCGACAGGCGGAACTCCGCATCGTCCGGCTACGGGAGGAGCAGGGATGATGAGAGCGTCGAGCTTCAAGCGCTCGCGGTACATGCTTGCGGTCGCGGTGGCGATCGCGCTGGGGGGAGCGGGCCAGGCGCACGCTGCGACGCCCCGGGTCCTCGTGTTCCACCCGGACACGGCGGGTCATCCCGAGGTCGCGGCCGGTGTCGGGGCGATCGGCGACCTCGCTCGCCAGGGTGGCTTCCGCGTCGACGCCACCCAGAGGTCGACGGACTTCACCGGCGCCAACCTGGCGCGCTATCGCACGGTCGTGTTCCTCAACACCGCCGGCAACCGCCTCAACGGCGAGCAGGAGGGCGCGCTCGCCGACTTCATGGAGCGCGGCGGCGGCTTCGTGGGGATCGGCACGGCAGCGGAGGCCGAGCCGGGCACGGCGCTGCTCGACGATCTGATCGGGGCTCGGCCTGACCCGGCGAGCGCGGCCGGGCAGGCGACGCGGACGGTCGAGGTCGGGGACCGGGTCCATCCGGCGACCCGCGACCTGCCGCTCGAGCTCAACCGCACGGACGTCTGGTACCGCTGGCAGACGCGGCCGACCGGCACGGTGCACACGGTCGCGCGCTGGCGCGCGCTCGCCGACCCGGCGGGCGACGGCACGAGCGTGGGAGGGACCGATCATCCGATCTCGTGGTGCCGCGACGTCCGTGGCGGGCGGTCGTTCTACACCGGCATGGGCCGCACCGCGGACAGCTACGGCGAGGAGCGCTTCCGCGGCCACCTGCTGGGCGCGATCCAGTGGGCGACCGGCCTCGTGCGGAGCAACTGCAAGGCCACGATCAACGCCAACTACCGTGGCACGCGGGTCGTCGAGGGCGGGCCGGTGGAGACCGGCCTCGCGACCAGCGGGGAGTCGCACGGCTTGACGATCGCCCCGAACGGCTGGGTGCTCTACATCGGCCGCGGCGACTGTCGCACCGACCAGGAGCGCGGGGCGTTGGTCGACCTGCCGGCGCTGGGGCGGATCCTCGACCACTCGGACCCGAACGTGGGCATCGGCTGCGGCAGCGTCCACGTCTGGGACCCGGCCGAGTACGACGGGACCCTCAACAGTGGCGTCACGCGCGCCGGCGTGCTCGCGGTCTACGGCGACGGCGGGCAGGGAGGCGAGCGGACGAACCAGGCCAACCACAAGCTGGAGTACGGCCTGCTCGGCATCACGGTCGCACCGGACTTCATGCAGACCGGCCACGTCTACATGCAGTACTTCCCGAGCTTCAATCCGAATAGCTCGCCGCCGGGGCTGCCGTTCGAGCGCCGGGTGTCGAAGATCTCGCGGCCGCGGATCTCGCGGTTCACGATGGACCTCGAGACCAAGCAGCTCGACCTCGATTCCGAGGTGCGGATCTTCGAGTACGACGCCCAGATCTTCAGCTGCTGCCACGTCGGCGGCGGCATGGGCTGGGACTCCGCGGGCAACCTCTACGTGACGACCGGTGACACCAACTCGTCGCAGGGCACCGGCGGCTACTCCGGCAACAACCAGCCCCCGACCTGCCCGACCGGGCCGGACACGGAGGCGTCGAGCGCCCACTGCGGCAGCGCCGCGTACTCGTACCAGGACGCGCGCCGGACCGCGGGCAACACCAACGACTACAACGGCAAGATGCTCCGGTTCAAGCCGGTCGCGATCCCGGAGGGTGTCCAGCCGCCAATCGGGGTCGGCACGACGTACACGATCCCGGGCGCCGGCGCCCCGAACGGGCCGAACCTGTTCAGCGGCGCCGAGGACGGCGGCGGCAAGACCAGGCCCGAGATCTACGCGATGGGCCTGCGGAACCCGTCGCGGCTCTCGATCGATCCGGAGACGGACGTGCCGTACACCGCGTGGGTCGGGCCCGACGCCGGCCGGCCGAGCGCCACGGACGGTCCGTCCACCTACGAGAACGCGGCCCAGGTCGACCGCGCCGGCAACTACGGCTGGCCGTTCTGCATGGGCAACAAGCAGGCGTACCGCGACCGGATCGCCGACGGCACGCAACGCACCACCAACGGGCCCGGCTACGTGCCCGGTGGGCCGGCGAGCGGCGGCACGGACGGCTGGTACGACTGCGACAACCTCATCAACGACTCGACCCGCAACACCGGCCTCACCGTGCTACCGCACCAGACCGGCACCGGGCGCGACGCCGGGGCGATGCGACCGGCCAACGTCTGGTACAGCCGCGGCAACCCGGACAACGACGGCAACCCGCAGACGAATACGAACAACGGGTGCCCGGAGTTCCCGCGAGCGCGCGGGGTCGACGGCGCGCCGAACTACGGGGCGGTCCCGCGGCAGCTGTGCCCGTATGCGACGGCGAACGGCGCGACCATCATGAACGGCCCCGTCTACCGCTACGACGAGGACGCGGAGGACGACTCGGTGCGCTGGCCGGAGTACTGGGACGGTCGCTGGTTCCTGCACAACCACGGCGGCCCGAGCATCAAGCACGGGCTCCTGCTCGACCCGGCGACCGACCAGGACGGCGGCCAGCCGGTCTACGCCGACAGCCTGCGTAACACGCTGAGCTGGCAGGGCAACTACATGGACTCGAAGTTCGGTCCGGACGGCGCCCTCTACGTGCAGGTCTACGACGGGTTCTTCCGGGCGAACCCGCCCGTCGGGCTCTACCGGTACGACTACATCGGCGGCCCCGACACGCCGGGACCGGACCCACAGGCGACCCCAGCAGGCGGGCGCAGGGTCGCGTTCTCGATCGGCCGGTCGGGAGGGGTCTCGTACCGCTGGGACTTCGGCGACGGGCGCAGCTCGACATCGGAGAATCCGACGATCACGTACAGCCGCGACGGCACGTTCGACGTCACCTTGACCGTCACGTACGCCGACGGTGAGCGGGCGTCCAAGACGATCCAGGTGACAGTCCCGTAGGACC
>JBKOYW010000169.1:0-4695 GCA_046744275.1 Actinomycetota bacterium | reverse complement strand
ATCCGCACCACGAAGGCGTCGAGCAGGACCGCGACCGCCAGGCTGAACCCGATCATCTTGATCATCGCCAGGTCGCCGCCGACGAACCCGGCGAACACCGCGATCATGATCAGCGCGGCGGCCACCACGACCCGGGCGCTGCGCCGGAAGCCGGTGATCACCGCCTGGCCGGCCGGCTCGCCGTTGGCGTGCGCTTCCCGCATCCGGGAGACCAGGAACACCTCGTAGTCCATGGCGAGGCCGAACAGGATGCCGATCAGCAGGATCGGGAGGAACGACAGGATCGGGCCGGTCTGAGCGACGCCGAACACGTCGGCCAGGTTGCCGTCCTGGAAGATCCACACCACCAGGCCGAGCGACGCGGCGATGCTGAGCAGGAAGCCGGCAGCGGCCTTGATCGGCACGAGGATCGAGCGGAACACGATCGTCAGCAGGATCAGGGCGAGGCCGACGACCACCAGGATGTACTTGATGAGCGACGCGTTGAGGCGGTCGGCCGTGTCGATGTTGATCGCCGTCTGGCCGGTGACGTACGCGTCGATGCCGGTGGCGGCGTTGACCTCGTCGGCCTTGTCGCGCAGGTGCGTGACGAGGTCGCGGGTCTCCTGCGTGGTCGGGCCGCTCGTCGGCGTGACCTGGACGACCGTGAGGTCACCGGCCTCGTTCTGCGACGGCTCCGAGACGTAGGCGACGCCGTCGAACTCCTTGAGGCCCTCGGACACCGCGCCGGCGACGCGAGCCTGCTCGTTCGCGGGCAGGTTCGGCGCGTCGACGACGACGGTCAGCGGACCGTTGAAGCCGGGGCCGAAGCCCTCCTCGAGCAGGTCGTACGCCTGCCGCTCGGTCGAGTCGGCCGGGTCCGAGCCGGCGTCCGGCAGACCGAGCTCCATGTGCGTCGCCGGGACGGCGATCGCGCCGAGCAGGCCGACCGACACCGCCACGACCGCCCACGGGCGACGCGTGACGATCTTCGCCCAGCGGATGCTCATGGTGTCCGCGCCCTCGGCACGGCGACGCGGGCGCCAGTTGACGAAGCGGTTGCCGCGGGCCACGCGATGCCCAGCGAAGCCGAAGATCGCGGGGAGCAGCGTGAGCGCGATCAGCACGGCGATCGACACGGTGCCGGCCGCTGCCATGCCCATCACGGTCAGGAACGGGATGTTGACGACGAGCAGGCCGACGAGCGCGATGACGACGGTCGCCCCGGCAAACACCACGGCGCTGCCGGCGGTGGCCGTCGCGTGCGCGGCCGCGTCGCGACCGTCCATGCCGTCGTGCAGGTTCGACCGGTAGCGGGTGAGGATGAACAGCGCGTAGTCGATCCCGACGGCGAGGCCGAGCATCGTGGCCAGGATCGGGGCCGTCTCCGACACCTCGATCACGTCGGTCAGCGCCTGGAGGCCGACGAGGCCGAGGCCGACGCCGATGATCGCCGTGAGCAGCGGAAGGCCGGCGGCGAGCAGGGACCCGAGCGTGATCGCCAGCACGAGGAAGCCGACCATCATGCCGAGGCTCTCGGAGTTGGTGTGGGACTCGTCGGTGACGAGGCCGCCGCCGAACTCGGTCTGGAGCCCGGCCTCCTCGGCTGGCGTGGCCGACGCCTCGAGCTCCTCGCGGGCCGGGTCGTCGATCTTGTCGGCCGGGACGGGGTAGATCACGTCGGCGAACCCGACGCGGCCGTCCTTGGTGAGCGCCTTGGTCTCGTACGGGTTGGTGACACCGGAGACGTCCTTGGCGTCCGAGGCCTTCGCGAGGGTCGCCTCGACCGCCGCCTTGTTGTCGGCGTCGGTCAGCTTCTCGCCCTCGGGCGCTGCGAACACGAGCCGCGCGTAGGTGCCGGAGGCCGCCGGGTACTTCTCCTCCAGCAGCTCCTGCGCCTCCTGCGACTCGGTGCCGGGCACCGAGAACTTGTCGTTGGTCTTGCCGCCGAACGCCATGGCGCTCGCGACCACGGCGATCAGCACCGTGGCCCAGATGGCGACCACGCGCCAACGGTGCTCGAAGGCCCAGCCTCCGAGCCGGTGAAGACGAGTTGCCATGTCGGGTTACCTCTCCTTGCGGTTGAACAGACGGATCGCCACGAGGGCGCTGAGGACGACGGCGACGCCGGCCGCCGAATCGAGGAAGTAGTGGTTGCCAGTGGCGGTCACGGCGGTGGCCATGACCACGGGGTGCAGCACGAAGTCCCACCGGAGGGCGCTGCCGCGCAGCGCACGGAAGCCGAAGATCCCGACCAGCAGGCTCCAGCCGACGTGCATGCTGGGCATCGCCGCGTAGGGGTTGAACGGGACGACGCCGCCGAACGAGCCGGTGTCGTGGCCGGCCGCGAGGCCGACGGTGTCGGCGATGCCGATGTCCGGCACCAGCCGCGGGGGAGCCATCGGGAGCAGCGCGTACGACACCGCTGCGAAGCCGAGCGACACGAACAGCGCCGTGCGCAGGCGGCGGTAGAGCTCCGGCCGGGTGAACGCCAGCCAGACGAGGGTCGCAGCCACGACCGGACCGAACCCGAGCATGTAGTAGGTGGACAGGGCCCCGTGGAACGGAGACAGCGCGTCCTGGACGGACGCCTCGTGGAACACGGACAGGCTGCGCTCGACCGAGATCAGGTCATGGGCGTTGGCGAGGGCGGTCCCGTAGCTGTCGATCGACAGCCCGCGGATCGCGAGATAGACCGGATAGAGGCCGAGCCACAGGGCGAGCTCGCTGAAGACGAACCGGAACCGGCTCGCGACGGTTCCTGGCCTGGGGAGGGCGACTGCGGTGCTCATGGGCGGGCAAGGTCCCATCCGCCCCGCGCGGTCGAATCAGGGTCCTGCCGAGTCGCCGCCCTAGTCGCCCACTAGGGTGCGGAAAGCCGCACCTACCTCGGCCACGAACAGCTCCGGCTGCTCGAGGGCGGCGAAGTGGCCGCCGCGCGGCGGCTCGCTCCAGTAGCGGATGTCGGTGAAGCGCCGCTCCGCCCAGCGCCGCGACGGCCGCTGGAGCTCCTTCGGGAAGATCGAGCACGCGGTCGGCACGTCGACGGTCTCGGCGACCGAACCGGAGATCCACTCGTTGACCTGACGGATGCTCTCCCAGTACAGCCGCGCCGACGAAGCGCCGGCGCGCGTGAGCCAGTAGAGCATCACCATGTCGAGCAGGTCGTCGCGCGTGAGCGCGTCGCCGTCGCTCCAGGCCAGGAGCTTCTCGACGATCCAGGCGCACAGGGCGATCGGCGAGTCGGTGAGGCCGTAGCCGACCGTCTGCGGGCGCGTGGAGTGCTCCTTCGAGTAGCCGGAGTCCCACTCCGCGGCGTGCTCGAGCGAGGCGAGGGCGGACCGCTCCGCCTCGGTCAGGTCGTCGAGCGTCGCCGGGTCGGGCGGCGCGAGCGGCGGCACGAGGTGCACGCCGACCACGTGCTCGGCGTCGCGCTGGCCGAGGACCGTCGACACGCTCGTGCCCCAGTCGCTCCCCTGAGCGCCGTAGCGCTCGTACCCGAGCCGCGCCATCAGCACCGCCCAGGCGGCGGCGATCCGCTCGATCCCCCATCCCGGCTCCGCCGGCTTGTCGCTGAAGCCGTAGCCGGGGAGCGACGGGCAGACCACGTGGAACGTCTCGCTGAGCGGGCCGATCGCCTTCAGGAACTCCACGATCGAGCCGGGCCAGCCGTGCGTGAGGACGAGCGGGAGCGCGTCCGCGCGGGCCGAGCGGACGTGCATGAAGTGGATCCCGAGCCCGTCGATCTCGGTGCGGAACTGCGGGAATGCGTTGAGCCGCGCCTCGGTGGCGCGCCAGTCGTAGCCGTCCAGCCAGTAGGCGCAGAGGTCCTTCAGGTAGTCGAGCGGGACGCCCTGGGACCAGTCGCTCACGGTCTCGCGCTCGGGCCAGCGGGCCCGCCGGAGCCGCGCGCGCAGGTCCTCGAGCTCGCCGGCCGGCACCTCGACCCGGAACGCCTCCACGCGGTCAGAGACTACCCGCGAGCTCGCGCGGCGCTGCGCCGCTGGAGGCGAGCTTGACGAGCTCGGTCCGCGAGGCGATGTCGAGCTTCTGGAAGACCTTGCGCAGGTGGTACTCGACGGTCTTCGGGCTCAGGAACAGCTGCCCGGCGATGTCGCGGTTGCGGCTGCCCTCGGCCGCCAGGCGGGCGATCTGGAGCTCCTGCGGCGTGAGCTCGTCGAGGGTGCTGGCGTCGCGCTTGCGGGCGGTCTCCCCCGTCGCCCGCAGCTCGGCGGCGGCGCGGTCGGCCCACGGCGCGGCGCCGAGCCGCTGGAAGCCCTCGAACGCGGCGCGAAGCTGCGCCCTGGCCTCGGTCTTGCGCCGCGCCCGCCGCAGGTACTCGCCATAGGTCAGCTCCGTGCGCGCCTGCAGGAACGGGAACGGTGCCTGCGCGTGGACGGCCAGGCATTCCTGGAAGGCGTTGTCGGCCTCCTCGGGCGGCGCCAGCATGGCCTTCGCGCGAGCGACGACGAGCACGCCGATGGGCGTGCCCGCGACGCGGAACGAGCGCTCCCACGCGTGCAGCGCGTCGACGGCGCGGTCGGGGCGACCGTCGCGGGTCGCGGCCTCGATCAGGTCGTCGACGACGGCGTAGCGGTAGGCGACGTAGCCGTCGGTGAAGATCGGCAGGAACCGCTCGTACGCATCGGCGGCGCGTCCGGCCCCGAGCTCGAGAATCCCGAGCGCGTACTCGGCCGCCGAGCTGGGGTGCGAGAG
>JBKOYW010000228.1:0-11093 GCA_046744275.1 Actinomycetota bacterium | reverse complement strand
CGCTCGCCCCGCGCGCGTGCGCGGTGCTCGACGGCGCCGACCGCGTGGCGGAGCCGTGGCCGGCCGTCGAACCCGGCGCGCTGGCCGTGATGGAGCGCATCAAGACGCGCTTCGATCCCGGCCGGGCGTTCAAGCCGGGCGCGTTCGTGGGAGGACTGTGACATGGCAACTCGCGCCTGGGACGACACGCGGCCGCCCGAGATGGACCTGATCACGGATTGCGTGCACTGCGGCTTCTGCCTGCCCACGTGTCCCAGCTACGCCGTCTTCGAGGAGGAGATGGACTCGCCGCGCGGGCGGATCGTCCTGATGCGGATCGGCCACGAGGAGGGCAGCGAGGTCTCGCCGGAGATGACCACGCACCTCGACCGGTGCCTCGGCTGCATGGCCTGCGTGACGGCTTGCCCGTCGGGCGTCCAGTACGACCGGCTGATCGAGCGGGCGCGGCCGCAGGTGGAGCGCCACGGCGCCCGCACGCGCCGCGAGCGGGCGCTTCGGGGCGGGATCTTCGCGCTGTTCACCCACCCCGGTCGGCTGCGCGCCGCCGTCCCGTTCATGGCCCTGCAGCAGAAGCTGCGGCTGCCGGTCCCGTTCGCGCAGTTGGCCCCAAAGGTGCCGCTGCGCGCGGCGACCCGCAGGCTGCCCGAGGTGACGCCCGCGGTCGGCGAGCGGCGCGGCCGCATCGCGCTGATGCAGGGCTGCGTGCAGCGCGTGTTCTTCGGCGACGTCAACGCCGCCACCGTGCGCGTGCTCGCCGCTGAGGGCTGGGAGGTGCACGCCCCGCGCCGCCCGCGCTGCTGCGGCGCGCTCCAGCTGCACACCGGCGTCGAGGACGAAGCACGCAAGCTGGCGCAGGCGACGATCCACGCCTATGAGGACTTCGACCACGTCGTGGTGAACGTCGCCGGCTGCGGCTCGGCGATGAAGGAGTACGGCTACCTGTTCGAGGGCGACGAGCGCGCCGAGGCGTTCTCGGCCAAGGTGCTCGACGTGCACGAGCTGCTCGCCGCGCACGAGCCGCGGGCCGAGCGGCACCCGCTGCCGCTGAAGGTCGCCTACCACGACGCCTGCCACCTTGCCCACGCCCAGCACGTCCGCTCGCAGCCGCGCGAGGTGCTGCGCGGCATCCCGGAGCTCGAGCTGGTGGAGCCGGCCGAGTGGGAGCTGTGCTGCGGCTCGGCCGGGATCTACAACCTCATCCAGCCCGAGCCGGCCGCCGAGCTCGGCCGCCGTAAGGCCGCCAACCTCGCCGCCACCGGCGCCGAGGCGATCGCGGCCGCCAACCCCGGCTGCGCGATCCAGATCTCGGCGCACATGGACGGCGACGCCGTCCCCATCTACCACCCCATGACACTCCTGGACCACTCGATCAGAGGGAGCCGACCGTGACGCTCGACATCGCACCGACCGCAGACGACCGCCTCGCCGAGATCCTGTCGGACGACGCGCTCGCCTTCGTCGGCGAGCTGCACGGCCGCTTCGGCGCCCGCCGCAACCAGCTGCTGCAGGCGCGCGCCGAGCGCGGCGCCCCGTCCGGCTTCCTGGAGGAGACGCAGGAGATCCGCGAGGGCGACTGGCGCGTCGCGCCGCCGCGCTCCGACTACGAGGACCGGCGCGTCGAGATCACCGGCCCGACCGACCGCAAGCTCGTCATCAACGCCCTCAACTCGGGCGCCAAGGGCTTCATGGCCGACTTCGAGGACGCGAACTCGCCGACCTGGGAGAACCAGGTCTCCGGCCACGTGAACCTGATCGACGCGATCGAGGGCACGATCACGTACGACAGCTCGGAGGGCCGGCGGTACGAGCTCGACGACGAGATCGCCACGCTGCTCGTGCGTCCGCGCGGCTGGCACCTGCCCGAGAAGCACCTCAAGATCGACGGCGACCCGGTCTCCGGCGCGCTCGTCGACTTCGGCCTGCACGCCTTCCACAACGCCCGCCGCCTGCATGACAGGGACCTCGGGCTCTACCTCTATCTGCCCAAGATGGAGCACCATCTCGAGGCGCGACTGTGGAGCGAGGTCTTCCACCACACCGAGGACGCGCTCGGCGTGCCGAAGGGGACGATCCGCGCGACCGTGCTGATCGAGACGCTGCCGGCCGCGTTCCAGATGGACGAGATCCTCTACGAGCTGCGCGAGCACTCGTACGGGCTCAACGCCGGCCGCTGGGACTACATCTTCTCGATGATCAAGAACTTCCGCGACGACCCGGACTTCGTGCTGCCGGACCGCACGGATGTCACGATGACCGTGCCGTTCATGCGGGCCTACACGGAGCTGCTGGTCAAGACCTGCCACGCCCGCGGCGCGTTCGCGATGGGCGGCATGGCGGCGCTGATCCCGTCGCGCAAGGACCCGGAGGCCAACGAGCGCGCGATCCAGGCTGTGAAGGAGGACAAGAAGCGCGAGGCCGAGGCCGGGTTCGACGGCACGTGGGTCGCGCACCCGGACGTCGTGGGCGTCGCCATGGAGCGGTTCGACGCCGTGCTCGGCGACAAGCCGAACCAGATCGACCGCCAGCGGCCGGAGGTCGAGGTCGCGCCCGAGCAGCTGCTCGACGCCGCCTCCACCCCGGGCGACATCACCGAGGAGGGCCTGCGCAGCGACGTCAGCGTCGGCTTCCAGTACATCTCGTTCTGGCTCGGCGGCCGCGGCGCGGCGGGCATCAACAACCTGATGGAGGACGCTGCCACGGCGGAGATCTCGCGCTCGCAGATCTGGCAGTGGATCCGCCACGGCAAGTTCACCCGCGAGCACGTGCGCGAGGTGCTCGAGCAGGAGATGGAGCGGATCCGCGCCGAGGTCGGCGACGAGGTGTGGGAGAAGGGCCGGCCGGACGAGACCCGCGAGGTGTTCGAGCGCGTGACGCTGAGCGAGGACTTCCCGGAGTTCCTCACCCTGCCGGCGTACGAGTATCTGGACTAGAAGTCGCCGCCGCCGAAGTCGCCGCCGCCGAAGTCGCCACCGCCCCAGTCGCCACCGCCGGCGTCGCCGCCGACATCGGACGACCACGCGTCGCCGAGCAGCGTCCCGACCACCAGGCCCGGCAGGATCCCGGCGCCGAAGAAGCCGCCCATGAACGGCGCGTACGCAGGGCCGGCGGCCCAGTAGGGCATCCGTTGGCCGCCGACGGTGACCTCGCGCGCCGACGGCTCCTCGCCGCGCTCGACGCGCTGGGCATCGGCCTCGCACGCCGGCACCATCCGCGGCGCGCCGCCGTACGGCGCCCACTCGACCTCGCGCGACGAAGGCCCGTGGCGTGGGTCGAAGAAGCACGGCGAGCGCCGCTCCGGCGGCTCGTGGCCCTCGAGCCGGGCGCGGGCGGACATCATCGCCCAGCGGCCCTCCTCGAGCGCGGCGCCGACCGGCTCGAGGTCCTGCGGACGGCGCGCGGTCTCGTAGACGCGGTTCGCTCGGTCGTAGGCGTGGACCGCGGTCTCGTAGTCGGTCCGGGCGCCGCCGGAGACATCGGGCATCTGCATGTCGAGATCGAGCGCTCGGATCTCCTCGCCGAGCGCGACGAGGTCGTCCCGCGCGTTGTCCTTGACCTCGGCGAACTGCGCCGCCTCCTCGCGCCGCCGGCGGCGCACGCCGGCGATCACCGCCACGCCGCCCGCGCCGGCGAGGCCGAGCAGGATGATGCCGCCGGCGCCGATGCCGCCGTCGTCGTTGACGCGGTCGACGAAGTCGGTCAGGACCGCTTGGGCGCCTTCGCCCGCGTTCGCCTCGACCGCCTCGTCCGCCGCCTCGCCGGCGTCGCGCGAGGGGCCGGCGAACATCCTCCGCCCGACCACGACGGCGTAGTCGCCGCCCTCGCCGACCCGCTCGGCCACCGTCATCGCCACCGTGCGCGGGTCGCCCGCCGATTCGGGCAGCACCGCGATGCGCACCTCGGCGTCGCCTTCGGCGATCTCACTCCGCAGCGCGTCCGCGTCGACGTCGGCCTCCGCATCGGGATCGACGTACACGGTGGTGTCGTTGCGCAGAGCCTCGACGGCGCGGTCGACGGGGTCCTGCGCGGCGGCGGTCGGCGCCAGGATCAGCAGCAGCGCGACGATCGCCGCCAGCGCGCGCACTAGGCGCCCAACTCCTCCTGGAGACGCGCGAGATCCTCGGTCAGCTTCTGCTCGAGCCGTGGCTGCACGAGCGGCACCAGCATCCGCGCGCTCAGGCCGCTCGGCTTGGCCTCGATCGACTGCGTGAGCCGCGTCCCGGCGCCGGCGGCCGCCAGCGCGTACGAGCTGACGACCTCGATCCCGTTGGTGGAGAAGCGCGTCTGCGCGCCGGACGGCGGCTCGTAGGCGGTGACCTCGAGCTCGACGTCGATCGTGCGACCGCTCACCTCGAGCACCTGCCGGATCCGCGAGCCGGGCCTGATCGCGCCGTCGTCGAGCCGCTCGTAGCGCTCGAGGTGCCCGGTCCAGCGCGGCACCTTGTCCTCCTCCAGCAGCCACGGGAAGACCTCGGCCGGCGACCGTGCGATCTCGACGGTGTGCGAGAAGCTAGCCACCCGCAGGGCTGGGGCCGTGGACGGGGCGCAGCGGGACCACCTCGGCCTCGCTCTCGGGGTCCGCGCCCTTGAGCGCCGCGAGGTCGCGCTCCAGCTCGGCGATCCGCCGGGAGAGCTGCTTGAGCGCGTCGGCGATCGGGTCGGGCAGGTGGACCCAGTCGGCGTCCGGGCCCTCGGGACGGCGGCCCTCGACGCGGACGGGATGGCCCGGGTTGCCGACCACCGTCGAGTTCGGCGGCACGTCGTGGATCACGACCGCGTTCGCTCCGATCTTGGCGCCGTGGCCGATCGTGATCGGGCCCAGCAGCTTGGCGCCCGACCCGATCGTCACGTTGTCCTGCACGGTCGGATGGCGCTTGCCGGTGGCGAAGCCGGTGCCGCCGAGCGTGACGCCCTGGTACATCGTCACGCGCTCCCCCACCTCGGCCGTCTCGCCGATCACGACGCCCATCCCGTGGTCGATGAACAGCGCGTCGCCGATCTGGGCGGCCGGGTGGATCTCGATCCCGGTCAGCGCCCGCGAGGCATAGGCGAACAGGCGCGGCGCGACCGGCACCCCGGCGTGGTGCAGCGCGTGCGCCACCCGGTGCGAGAGCAGCGCGTGCACGCCGGGCCAGGCGGCGAGCACCTCGCCCGCCGAGACGCCCTTGGCCGCGGGGTCGCGCTCGTAGGCTGCGCGCACATCGCGCCGCAGCTCGCCGGCGACGCGGCGGAGGGTTCCAATCCCCAGCATTCGCACTACAGCCTACGCGGCCGCGCAGTCCGGGCAGTCGGCACGCCGCCGGACGGCGACGCGCAGGACGTCGAGGGCGGCGAGGTCGACCTGCAGGAACGCGTCGGTCAGCGCCGGGAGGCCGGCCAGCAGCTTGAGCGCCTCGAGCGCCTGGAGCGAGCCGATCACGCCGGCGGCAGGCCCGAGCACGCCGGCCTCGGCGCAGCTCGGCGCGTTCACGGGCTCGGTCGGGAACGCGCAGCGGTAGCAGGCGGTCTCGCCGGGCCGGATCGCCATGACCAGGCCGGTCAGGCCGACGACGCCCGCCTCGACCAGCGGTACCCGCTCGGCGCAGCAGGCGGCGTTGACGGCGTAGCGGGCGGCGAAGGAGTCCGTGCAGTCGACCACCAGGTCCTGGCCGGTCACCATCGCGGGCGCGAACGCCGCCTGGTACGGCTCGATGACGATGTCCGGGTTCAGGAACTTGAGCTTCGACGCCGCGCTCTGGGCCTTCGGGAGGCCGAGGTCGGGCGTGAAGTGCAGGTGCTGGCGGTGCAGGTTCGAGAGCTCGACGTCGCCGTCGTCGACGATGCCCAGCCGCCCGACGCCGGCGCCCGCCAGGTAGGTGGCCACCGGCGAGCCGAGCGCGCCGGCGCCGACCACGAGCACGTGTGCGTCGGCCAGCGCCCGCTGGGCGGCCTCGTTCCACTCGGGCAGCACGAGCTGGCGCGAGTAGCGGTCCAGCCACGGGTCGGGCCTGTCGGGCGGCTCGAGGTCGGGCGCCGCGACGTCGCGGGCCGCCGACGCCAGGTTCCTGAAGAACGCCCGGCGGTCGGTCATCGGCGCACGATCCGGACGATCGCGCCGCTCACCGCCACGTCGTGCCCGGCCTCGGCGGCCGAGCGCGGCACGTTCTCGAGCGCCTCGCCCTCCGCGCAGCGGACCTCGAGCTCCTCGCCGGGCGCCATCCGCTCGAGCTCGAGCTTCGTGCGCACCCACGTCATCGGGCAGGTCAGGGCGGTGATGTCCAGCGTTCGGACCGCCACGCGGGTTACGGTAGCGGTCGGATGGCGTCGCGTAGCTTCCTGATCCTGCACGGCCTCCAGGGGTCAGGCCCCGGTCATTGGCAGACGTGGCTCGGAGCGCGGCTGCGAGCCGACAACGAGCGCGTCGCCTACCCCGACCTGCCGGACGCCGACCTGCCCTCGCTGCCCGCCTGGCGCGGCGCGCTCGACGGCGAGCTGGCCGCGCTGCCGGCCGGCGAGGTGATCGTCGTGTGCCACTCGCTGGCGTGCCTGCTCTGGTTGCACCACGTCGCCGACGGTGGCCCCCAGGCCGACCGCGTGTTGCTCGTCGCGCCGCCCTCCGAGAGCGCTGAGGTGGCCGAGATCGCGGACTTCTTCCCCGTTCCGCTGCCGGCGCTCGCGCACGGCGCTCGGCTCGTGTGCTCCGACAACGACCCGTACTGCCCCGAGGGCGCCACGACGCTGTACGGGGAGCCGCTCGGCATCCCGGTGGACGTGCTGCCCGGCGCCGGTCACGTGAATCCGGACGCCGGGTACGGGCCATGGCCGGCCGCCGAGGCGTGGTGCCTGGACGGCGACCGCCCGCTCAGCGGCTGAGCGCGAGCACCAGCTCCCGGATCGCGCCCGGGTAGCGGTACGTGAGCCCGCCGTGCTTGCCGTCGAACAGCTCGAGCGAGTGCTCGACGCCGAGGGCGTCCAGCTCGGCAGCAAACGCCTGCGCGCCGAGGTCGAGGTAGAACTCGTCGGCGCGGCCGGCGTCGAGGTAGATCCGGTGCATCGAGCGCAGCGCGTCGGCGTGGGCGGGCGCCATCCGCACCGGGTCGTTCTCCAGCCACTGCGCCCACACGTCGTCGATCAGCCGCCCGGTGGCGATCTCGAACGGCAGCAGCGCCTTGCCGGGGTTGGCGGGGTCGGGCGAGTACGCGGCGGCGTAGCCGTACGTCTCGAGCGGCCCGCCGAGCTTGTCCCAGTGCATGTGGTCCGCCTGCGCAAGCCGCTCGAAGTAGACCTCGTAGGAGCCGTCGAAGTCGTCACGCAGCTTGCGCGCGACCTCGGGGAACTCGGGCAGGTAGCAGGCTTCGAACAGAGCGTCGCCGGCGTGCGAGGCGAGCGCGCCGAACACGTCGGGCCGCACCATCGGGACGACCATCGCGCCGTAGCCGCCGGACGACTTGCCGGTCAGGCCGCGGTGGTCGCGGTCGGCGATCGTCGGGTAGCGGGCGTCGATGAACGGTGGGATCTCGTCGCACAAATGGTCCTGGTAGCGGCCGAGGCTGCTGGAGTTCAGGTACTGCGACCCGCCGTAGGAGGTCCAGCAGTCGACGAACACGATGATCGCGTCGGGGCAGCCGCCGGCCACGAGCATCGCATCGAGCCGCTCGACCATCGCCGGCTCGAACGGCGTGCGGTTGAACCACATGTCGAGCTGCCCGGTATAGCCCATGATCACGTACACGCTCGGCAGCCGGCGCGGATGGTCGGGCTCGACGCCGGGCGGCCGGTAGACGTACAGCGGGCGCCGCGCGGGGTCGCCGAGCGGGTTGCCCGCCAGCAGGTCCGACTCCACGACAAGCCGGTCGAGCGTGCCATGGAGCGGGCGCTCCCACGGGGCGCCCGCCGGGCCCTCCACCTCGTGCAGTGCCATTCGTCCACCCTAGCCTTTCGGCCTGGTCGCGCCCCGCTAGGTTGACCCGATGCGCCGAGCCCTCATCGCCCTGTTCATCCTCGTCCTCGTGGCCTTGGCCGCAGCGCCTGCGGGCGCCAAGGTCCGTCAGGGCCCGAAGGGCGCGGCGTTCTACAAGCCGCCCGCGAACGCGACGGCCAAGCACGGCGCCCTGATCTGGGCTCGCCGACAGACCGGCGACGACGCGCTCAACCGCGGGGCGAAGCTCCTGCTCTACCGCTCGACCGGCGTCGACGGCAAGCCAAACGCGGTGTCGGGCTCGCTCACCCTGCCGAAGGGCAAGGCGCCCAAGGGCGGCTGGCCGGTCATCACCTACGCGCACGGGACCACCGGCATCGCCGACTCGTGCGCCCCGACCCGCGGCTACGACGCGAACGATCTGGTCAGCTACGCGTACCCGTTGCTGCGCCGCTGGCTGAAGGCGGGCTACGCGGTCGTGCGGACCGACTACGACGGCCTCGGCACGCCCGGCGTGCACGGCTACCTGACCGGCGCCACCGAGGGCCGCAGCGTGCTCGACGCGGTGCGCGCCGCCCGGAAGGTGGAGCCGCGGCTGTCGAAGCGGTTCGTCGTCGCGGGCCACTCCCAGGGCGGCCATGCCGCGCTGTTCGCGGCGTCGCTGGCGCCGACGTGGGTTCCCGAGCTGCGCCTGCGCGGCACGGTCGCGTTCGCGCCGGCCTCGCACCTCGCAGCGCAGTTCCCGCTGACGACGCAGATCTCGACGCCCGGCGGCGGGCTCGGCGCGATCGTGGCGCTCGGGCTGCGCGCCGTCGAAACCGCCCAGCCGAACGTGGGCGTGCCCGGCCTCCTCACACCGCAGGCCGCGGCGCTGTTCCCCGAGACGCTGACCGACTGTTACGACGTGCTCGCCGTGTCGAGCTCGTTCGGCGGCCTGCCGCTCAACCAGATCTTCCAGTCGGGCGTCGACCTCGGTCCGCTGGTGGCGGTCATCGGCGCCAACGACCCCGAGCACCTGCGCCCCCGCACGCCCGTGCGGGTCGAGCAGGGGACCGGCGACACGACCGTCCTGCGGCCGTTCACCGACCAGCTCGTCGACGAGTACGAGGCGAACGGCGTGCCGGTCACGTACAAGGTCTACGACGGGGTCACCCACGGCGGCGTCGTCGAGGCCGGAGCCGCCGACGCAACGAAGTGGATCCGCGGCCGGCTCAAGTAGGCCAGACGACGACTGCATCGGCACCGAGCTCGCGGAGGAACTCGCGGGTCCGGTCGTCCACCGGCGCCGCCAGGCGACCCCGGCTGAAGAAGTGGGGGGCTGAGCTGCCGCCCGCACTCCAGGTACAGCGGATAGGTCTCGTTCAGCAGCTCCTCCTGGACCGCCTCCGGGACCTCGTCGCGCGTGACGACGAGCACGTCGACGTCCGAGTGCATCGGCGAATCGGGCGGCCACATGTCCCCGCGCGCCGCGGACCCGAACATCCGCACCTCGACGAGCCGCACGCGCTCGGCAAGCAGCGCGCAGTAGCGCGCAAGGCACGCGCGCTCGGCGGCGTTCAACTCGGTCACGGTCGGGCGAGACCGTACTGTCGCGGCGCTCGAACTTCGGCATTGAGGAGAGGGACGCCGTGGCCCGGCCCAGCCGCCTTCCTTACCCAGCGCAGTTGAAGTTCACCGGCGCCGCAGCCGCCTAAGCGGTGCCGGCGCGCTCGGGCTCGGGCGCGAAGAACGGCGTCGAGACGTAGCGCTCGCCCGAGTCGGGGAGCACGACGGCGATCCGGGCTCCGCGCGCATCCTCGCGGGCGGCGACCTGGAGGGCTGCCCACAGCGCCGCGCCGCACGAGATCCCCGCAAGCACGCCCTCGCGGCGCGCGACCAAGCGAGCGGTCTCGATCGCGTCCTCGTCGTCGACCGGGATGACCTCGTCGAGCAGGTCGCGGTCGAGCACCGGCGGCACGAAACCGGCGCCGATGCCCTGGATCTTGTGCGGGCCCGGGACGCCTCCCGACAGCACCGCCGAGCTCGCCGGCTCGACGCCGATCAGCTTCAACCGCGGGTTGCGCCCCTTCAGGAACGCGCCGGCGCCGGTGATCGTCCCGCCGGTCCCGACGCCGGCCACGAAGTAGTCGATCTTGCCGTCGAGCGCCTCCCAGATCTCGGGGCCGGTCGTGCGCCGGTGCGCCTCGGGGTTGGCGGGGTTGGAGAACTGGTCGGGCAGCCACGCGTCGCTGTCGCGCGCGAGCGCCTGTGCGGCAGCCACCGCCTCGTTCATGCCGCCCATCGACTCCGTCACCTGCACCTGCGCGCCGTACAGGCGCAGCAGGCCCTCGCGCTCGCGGCTCATGCCCTGCGGCAACGTGAGCACGAGGTCGTAGCCGCGGGCAGCGCAGACGAACGCGAGCGCGATCCCGGTGTTCCCGCTCGTGGCCTCGACGATCGTGGTCCGGCCCGGCTCGATCCGCCCCTCCGCCTCGGCGGCCTCGATCATCGCCACGCCGATCCGGTCCTTGACCGAGCCGCCCGGATTGAACATCTCGAGCTTGGCGAACAGCTCGACCCCTTCGGGGGCGATGCGGGTGAGCTGCACCATCGGGGTCCGGCCGACGTGGTCCGCGATGTTGATCGGGATACGCGACATTCGGGCCGGACCAGCCTAGCGGGATCAACCTTCCAACCTCCGCGCCGGACCGTGGGTCTTAGCGCCGACAACCCACGACCCCACGAAAGGGGAATGCATCATGTTCAGCAAGAAGCTGGTCGGCGCACTCGCGGTGCTCGCGGCGACGGCCACCGTCCCGGTCGCCGCCGCCCAGGGCCCGGAGATCGGGGATCCCCTGCCGGGCCCCCCGATCGAGCTCAACCTCTGTAACGGCCTGCCCGCGGACGTCGTCGGCACCGACGGGGACGACGTGCTGTCCGCGGTCGACAACAACGGCAGCGTGATCCTCGCCAAGGGCGGCGATGACACGATCGTCGGCCTGGATGGCGACGACACGATCTGCGCGGGCGACGGTCGCGACACCGTCGACCCCGGAAACGGGAACGACACCGTCTTCGGCGGCGAGGGGAACGACGTCGTCAGGGAGCTCATCACCACCGGCAACGACGTCTACGAGGGCGGCGACGGCCGCAACACGCTGATCAGCGGCAAGGGCGACGACGTCGTCAACGGCGGCGTGAACCGGGATCGGATCGATAC
>JBKOYW010000161.1:0-3730 GCA_046744275.1 Actinomycetota bacterium | reverse complement strand
GCTTCGCGCCGTCGCGAGCGCGAGCGGCGCTGGGACTCCCTCCACGGGGCATGCAAAGCGAGATCGGTTGTCGGCACAGCGTGAACTCCTCTGGTCTCTGCGCCTACGGGGTTAGCTGACGGGCTCGCGCGAAGACCTGCGCTATGCCGCACCGGATGCGGCGATTCGCCCCTAGAGCCGATACCTCCGGCTCCAACTGGTTCCCCCGCTCCCCGCCGCCTGGGCGACGAGGATTCGGCAAGGTCCGGATGTGTCGAAGCGGGGCACTATACGCCCGCCTCACTCGGAATGATCGGCCGCCCGGCCGAATCCTTCAGAGCATCGGCGCGAGATGGCGCAACGCCGCGTCCATCCCGGGATCGGCGAGCGCGGCCTCGAACGCCGCCAGATGGGCCTCGGCGCGCTCGCGCGGGTAGTCGCCGGCAGTGCCCGCGAAGACGAGGAACGCCCAGTCGGAGGACTGGAGCGCGAGCAGCTCCCGCAGCGCGCGGTCGGACGGCCGGCCGCGGCCCGAGAACGCACGCAGCTCGGCGCGGCGCTGCGCCCATACGAGGCCGCCCGCGGACGGGCTGCTCCACGTGCGCAGGTCGCGCCCCGCTCCCCACGACGTCGCCGGGGGCGCGACCGGCGCGTCCTCGATCGGATCCGCGCCGGGCGGCGCCAGCTCGACCCCGCGCCGCTCGCACGCGTCCAGCACCGCCCGCAGCCAGTCGACGCCCTCGGGCCAGAAGTGGCCCAGGAGCTCGGTGTCGAGCGCGACGACCGACGGCCCGCCGCGCTCGGCCACGCGCGCCACGAAGTCGTCGGCGTCCGCGGCCACCTGGGCGGCGGCGCGCTCCGGGTCGTAGACGGACCCGTCGATCGCCCACGCGCGATGGTGGCGCTCGGTCAGGCGATGCGTGTCGAGATACGGCGCGCGCGAGGGGTAGCCCCGCGGATGCCAGACGAGCTCGATCGCCTCGCGGTCGAGCGGCGCGAGGACGACGCCCGCCTTGGTGCGGCGGGGCGCCTGTGGGCCGGGGCCCAGCACGTCGGTCCAGTCGACGCAGGTGACCCGCACGCCCGCCTCCTCGAGCACGTCGTCGAGCCACGGCGCGTGCGCGCACTCCGGCAGCCACAGCCCGCCTTCCCACTCGCGGAAGCGCGCGCGATGCGCGGCGATGCCCGTGCGGAGCTGCAGCCGGATGCCCGTCCCGGTCGCCAGCAACGGCAGGACGGCGTGGGTGGCGGCCGACGTCCACGACGCGTGCGGCGCGAATGCCGCCAGCAGGTCCCCGCGGCGCTCGAGGGCGGCCGCGGCGGCCGAGTAGGCGGCCGCGCTGCGCTCCAGCACCGCGCCAACCGCGGCGTCGGCCGTCTCGAGGTCGAGCCGGTGCGACTCCGGCCTGACCTCGCGCAGGAACGCCAGGCAGCGCTCGAGCGCGCCCGGAGCCTCGAGCTGGTCGCACAGCACGGGCGTCAGCGACAGCGTCACGCGCCCCGGCTTCTCGTCGAGCACGTCGAGCAGCGGGAGGTAGCTGGTCGCGATCGCCTCCCACAGCCACTCCTCGCCGAACGGCCACGTCCCGAAGCCCTCGACGTACGGCATGTGCGTGTGCAGGACGATCGAGAGCCGGCTCACGGCCGCAGCACCGCCAGGAAGTCGAGCGCACGGTCGAGGCCGCGGCGCCGGAGCGCGAAGTCGCGCGTCGAGATGGCCGGCGTGAAGCGGTCGTAGAACGGCTTCGTGATTCCCAGCCGCGCGTGCACCGCGTCCCAGCCCGCGTGCTCGAGCGCCCACTGGTGCGCGCGCAGCTTGCGGGCGTGGAAGAGGCCGAGGAGGTCGACCGAGCCGAAGTGGCGCTCGCACAGCGCCCGGTACTCGTGCGCGCGGTACTCGCGCACGTGCCACGGGTTGCCGGAGCGCTCGGCGCCCTTCGGTGCGAGCGTGAGCACGTTCGGCGTGGAGACGTGGGCGACCCCGCCGGGCCCGATCAGCGCGCGGATGTGGTCCATCACCGCGTCGGGGTCCTGGACGTGCTCGATCGTCTGCAGGAACACGACGCAGTCCACGTCGCCGCTCCAGAGCTCGATCATGTTGCGCTCGAACCGGATCCGACCGCCGGTGTACTTCAGCCGCGCGTGCTCGAACGCCTCCGGGTTGGCGTCGACCCCGACGACCGACGCAGCGGTGCGCGCCAGCACCGCCGACCCGTAGCCCTCGCCGCAGGCGAGGTCGACCACCCGGCGGCCGTGCGCCCGCGCCGCGATCCACTCGTAGACCACGAGGTGGCGCCGGAACCAGTAGTTCTCCACGGGGACATCCGGCAGCGTGCGCTCGCCGGTTAGCGAGAGCGGCGGCACGCCCTGCGGCTGGTCGCGCTGGACGTAGAGCTCCGGCATCGCCGGGATCAGAGTACGACCGCGATCCGCCGGCGCCCGTCGGGGTCGATCACGCGCACCACCACGACCCCGATGTCGTCCGGCCGCAGGCGCGGGACGACGCGGACGCGGACGATCCGCGCCCGCCCTCGCGGGACCGTGGCCATGCGACGGGCGAGCCGCCGCGGATGTCCGCGGCGGCCGGCGCCGAGAGAAGGAGCAGGACGGCAAGGGCGAGCGGGCGGCGCATGGCCCGTTCCGTACCCGCGGTTCCGCCACCCAGGCCAACCGGATCCGGCCGGATGGTGCAAACGTGTGCCGATCAGACCATTAGGCTTGCCGCCAGTTGGAGACGGCACCCGACATCCGGCTGCGCGGGCTGGTCAAGCGCTACGGCGACCTCGCGGCCGTCGACGGCATCGACCTCGACGTGGCGCGCGGCGAGTTCTTCACGCTGCTCGGCCCGTCCGGCTCCGGGAAGACGACGACGCTGCGGATGATCGCCGGCTTCGAGCTGCCCGACGCCGGCAGCGTCGAGCTGGCGGGGACCGACGTCTCGCACCGGCCGCCGTTCGCGCGCGACGTCAACACGGTGTTCCAGGACTACGCGCTGTTCCCCCATCTCAATGTCGCCGACAACGTCGGCTACGGCCTGCGCGTGCGGAAGGTGCCGCGGGAGGCGCGGCGCCGGCGCGTCGACGACGCGCTCGAGATGGTGCGCCTGCCCGGCCTCGGCGGCCGCCGTCCGGGGCAGCTGTCGGGCGGCCAGCGCCAGCGGGTCGCGCTCGCCCGCGCGATCGTCAACCGCCCGCAGGTGCTGCTGCTCGACGAGCCGCTCGGCGCGCTCGACCTCAAGCTCCGCCAGGAGATGCAGGTCGAGCTCAAGCGCATCCAGCAGGAGGTCGGCATCACGTTCGTCTACGTGACGCACGACCAGGAGGAGGCGCTGACCATGAGCGATCGCCTGGCGGTGTTCAACCACGGGCGGATCGAGCAGGTCGGCGCGCCGGCCGAGGTCTACGAGCGCCCGGGCAACGAGTTCATCGCGGGCTTCGTCGGCGTCTCCAACGTGCTCGAGCGGGGCGGGCGGCGGTTCACGATCAGGCCGGAGAAGGTGCGGTTGCTGGAGGGCCCGCACGACGGCCTGCACACGGAGCCGGGCGTGGTGCGCGACGTCGCCTACGCGGGCATGGTCACGCGCTACCTCGTCGAGCTCCGGGAGGGGGGCGAGCTGCAGGTCGTGCACCAGAACCTGGAGACCACCTCGTCGCAGGCGCTCGAGCAGCAGGGCCGTGAGGTAACGGTGGGATGGAGCGAGGAGCACACGTACGCGATCCCCGAGGAGGGCACGTGAGGTACGCGAGATGGG
>JBKOYW010000142.1:0-5606 GCA_046744275.1 Actinomycetota bacterium | reverse complement strand
CACGTTCGTCGGCGACCTCGTCGGCAGGCTGACGGGACCGGACGGCCGGACCGCGCGGCTCATGAACGGCAACGGCTCGAGCGGCAACAACCTGTGCCAGGTCGTGTTCGATGACGCGGCGCCACAGCCGTTCGCCTCCGTGGTCGCGGCAAACGCGCCGTTCACGGGCCGCTGGCGGCCGTTCGAGCCGCTCGACCCGTTCCTCGATGCGCCGGTCACCGGCACCTGGACGTTCCACGTCACCGACACCCTGCCGCGCGACACCGGCAGCATCCGAGCCGTCACGCTCCACGTCACGGGGTTGATCCAGTGACCCAGCGCCGTACATTCCAAGCGGAGGGCCGGTAGCTCAGCGGTCAGAGCAGCGGACTCATAATCCGTCGCGCGGTGGTTCGAATCCACCCCGGCCCATCGGCGTAGAGCCAAGTTTGCGCGGAGCGGGGGAACGAGTTCCCGGTTGCGTTCACAGCTCGGCGCCGCACCCTGGCGCAGTCTCCCACGGGTCGTTGGGTGCGGCGCATGCTGCTGATCGTCGTCAGCTCGGCAACGGCAGCGGCCCGATCGCGCCCGTCTGCTCCCAGACGATCTGCCAGCGGCCGTTGCGTCGCTCGTACAGGGCGGTGGTCCACGCCGGGTGGGTGAGGTGTCCGATGCCGGCGACCTGGATGTCGATCATGTGCTGGTAGCGCAGGACTGCGGTGTTGCCGTGCAGTCGCACCCTGATGTGCGAGGTGATCTCGTCGGACAGGAAGTCGATCGCGCCCGATCCGACCGCCCTGAGCATGTCGTCGCGGGTCGAGACCTCGCCGAGCGGGTTGATCAGTTCGAAGTCGCTCGCCATCAGCGGGCCGGCGACAGCGACGCATCGGCGAGCGCCTGCAGCGCTACCTCGCGACTCCGCCGGCCACCGATCCCGCCGAAGCGTTCCCGCAACTCACCGAACGCGAGATCGAGATACTCCAACTGCTCGCCGAGCGCCGCACCAACGCGGAGATCGCAGCGGCGCTGTTCCTCAGCCAGAAGACGGTCCGCAACTACGTCTCGGGAATCCTCGACAAGCTCCAAGTCGCCGACCGAGCCGAAGCTCGCCTCATCGCGCGAGCCGCAGGGATCGGCAGCAGCGACACGCGTGAATGGGTTCATCGCCGGCTCCGCTGAGGACTCCAACATGGAACGGCTCAACCTCGCGCTGGCGAGCGTGGGAGCGGGACGCGGTGCGGCACGGTCTTCGTGGGGCAGACGTTGCCGCCGCTAGGCTGCCGCGGCGATGCCTCGCGCGACCGCGCTCACGGTGCTGCTCGGCATCGAGCATCCGCTGATCCAGGCGCCGATGGGCGGCGCAGCTACGCCTGCGCTCGCCGCCGCCGTGAGCGGCGCGGGCGGCCTCGGTTCGCTCGGCTCGTCCGTGCTTGCTCCCGAGGCGCTGATCAGGCATGCGCGGGTCGTGCGCGAGCTCACGGACCGGCCCTTCAACGTCAACTTCTTCTGCCATCAACCGCCCACGGTGGACGGGCCGGAGGCCGTTCGGGCGCGCGAGCGGTTCGGCACCCTGTACGCGGAACTCGGCCTGGGCGAGCCGCCGGAGCCCTCGGTACCGCCGATCGCGTTCGACGAGGCGCGCTTGGCGGCGCTGCTCGAGGTCCGTCCGGCGGTCGCCAGCTTTCACTTCGGTTTGCCCGAACCGGCCGCGGTGGACGCGCTGCACGAAGCGGGCTGCCGCATTCTGTCGAGCGCGACGACGGTCGCCGAGGCCGAGCGCCTCGCGGAGCGCGGGGTCGACGCCGTGATCGCCCAGGGCGCTGAGGCGGGCGGTCACCGCGGCAGCTTCCTCATCGCGGGCGACGACGGACCCGTAGGGACGCTCGCGCTCGTCCCGCAGATCGTGGACGCGATCAGCGTGCCGGTGATCGCGGCCGGGGGCATCGGCGACGGTCGCGGCCTCGCCGCCGCCCTTGCGCTCGGCGCCGGCGGAGCGCAGATCGGCACCGCCTTCTTGGCCTGCCCGGAGGCATCCATCCACCCGCTCTACCGGGCTGCGCTGCGCACGGCCCGGGCGGAAGACACGACGATAACCCGCGCGTTCTCGGGCCGCCCCGCCCGCGCGCTGCGCAACCGCGTGACAGAGGAAGCGGGCGACGACCCGCTCGCCTACCCGGCGCAGTTCTCCATGACCGAGCCGCTCGGCGCCGCCGCGGCTCGGCTCGGCTCGACCGACTTCCTAGCGATGTGGGTGGGCCAAGCGGCGCCGCTTGCCCGCGAGATGCCTGCCGCTGACCTGGTTGCGCGCATCATCGCCGACGCAAGGCGCGTGCTCGCGGCCCTCGCCGAATGACGGACCATCAGGTTGCATCCGTGATGAGCTCCTCCAACCTGAAGAGATCGTCCAGCGCCGGATTGTCGATCTCCGCGGCCCGGCCTCGATCCACAGGTGCGTGTCTGGAAGGCGGCGGCACAGCTTCGGCGCGTCGACGAGCAGGTCGAGGGCACGGGACACATCGCCGCGCGCGACTGCCACCCCAGTCGCGCGCGAGCCCGCGGGCGGGGGGAGTTTGCGTCGCCGGACGATTCCGGCGGGCTCGAGCTCGCGCAGGCGCTCGGAGAGGACGTTCGCCCGGCTAGCGCCACCACAGCTCCTCGTCTACCTGTGGAGGCAACCGCGGTCGACTGACTCTCGTGCGGTTGGATCAGGTCAGGTCTGCGGTTGCACGCTGTGGTCGAAGACGAGTGCGCCGTCCTTGATCTTGTAGGCGCCGTAGGGGGTGAGCGTGATGTCGCCGTTCTCGTCGATCGAGTACTTCCCGAAGACGCCCTCGCGGTCCTTGGTGGCGAACAGCTGGTCGACGACGGCGGCGCGGTCGCTGCCGTCCGCGCCGGCGCGCTTGATCGCGTCCAGGAGCAGGCTCATCGACTCGTAGCCGTAGACGGCGTAGCGGTCGGGGTTCTTCTCGCCGTACTCCGCCTCGTAGTCCTTGAGGAACTCCTTGCCCGCCGGCGGATACTCCTCCGGCGCCACGCCCGGGATGGTGATGAGCACGCGGCTGGCGACGTCCGGCGGCAGTCCTCCTTCGTCGGGGTCGAAGAAGCCCGTCTCGCCGACGCCCTCGGGTCCGAGCAGCGCGCCGTTCGGCAGCGCGACGGCCATGTCCTTGAAGATCTGAACGGCGTTGTTCGCCGTGATGCCGCAGTAGATGAAGCACTGCGCCCCGGTGCCCTTGATCTGCGCGCCGAGCGAGCGGTAGTTCGGCGCGTTCTTGTCGATGCCGTCGTTGCCCTTGATCTCGAGCCCGACCTTGTCGGCCGACAGCTCCACGTTGCGGGCGAGCCCCGCCCCGTAGACCTCCTTGTCGTTGAGGATGTAGGCCGACGCGCAGTCCTGCTCCTTGGCCAGCGCCGCCAGGGCGGCACCCTGGTAGGTGTCCTTCGGGAGGATGCGGGCGTAGGTGCGCTTGCCGGTCGGGTAGTACTTGTCCGGCTCACCCGGCGTGGCGCCCGGATCGTCGGAGGTGATGCCGACGGCGGTGTTGCCGGGGCTCACCTGCGCGATGCCGGCCTCGTTGAGCAGCGGCAGCGAGACTGCGGTGGCGCCGGAGTTGAACTCGCCGATGTAGCCGATCGTCGAATCGTCGCCGATCGCCTTGCGGGCGTTGGACGCCGTCTGGCCCGGTTCCCAACCGCCCGCCTGGGCCGTGGAGTCATCCAGCGAGACGTACTTGATCGAGAAGTCGCCGGCGCGACCGCCGGCCTGCTTGAGCGCGAGCTTCGCGCCGTTGACCGTTGCGACCGCCTGGGCCCGCGCGGCGCCCTGCAGCGGCAGGCTGGAGTAGATCGTCAGCGTCTGCCCGCCGCCGTCGTCACCGCCTCCGGCTCCGCCGCCGCCACCGTCATCGTCGCCGCACGCCGCCATCGTGAGCGCGACGACCACCATCGCGGCAGCCAGCACGGAACGCCTCGCACGGAGTTCGTTGCTGATGAACATCGGCCTCAGCTCCTCTCGCTGTTTCAACTACCCGAGGAGCGCCGGTGACCATCACGGGACTTGGGCGGCGAAGAGTGCGTAGACCGCGGCGCAGCGCCGCATGGCGGCCTCGTCGATGAACTCGTCCGGGCCGTGGGAGACGTCGAGCCGGCCCGCGCCGTACGCGAAGGCAGGGATCCCGAGCTGGGCGTACCAGCGGATCTCGAGCACTCCGGGGCACAGCTCGAACCGCGGGGCGGCGCCCTCGATCTGTTCGATGCACGCGGCAAGCGTCCCCGCCGTCGGGTGCGACCGCTCGGTGCCGGCCGACGGCGCCCGCTGGAGCACCTCGACCTCCACGTCCGCGCCGGCGTCGGTGGCTGCCCGGGCGATCGTCTCGGTCAGGCGGGCGAGCTCCTCGTCGAGCTCCTCTTCGGGGTTGAAGCGGCGATCGACGGAGAACCAGGCCGATCCCGGCACGACGTTGAAGTTCGCGCCGCTCTCGATCGCGCCGCCGACGACGAGCATCGAGCCACGGGCTTCGTCGCTGTCCATCGGAAACGCTGTGCGCTGAGCGAGGAGCCGGTGCGCGAGCGCGCCGAGCGGCTCGGCGACCCGGATCATGCGCTCGAACGCGTTCACGCCGAGATGCGCCTGCCCGACGTGGGCCTCCCGTCCGCGCACGCCGACGCGGAGCGTGATCGCGCCGCGGCACGCGTGCCAGACGACACCTCCGGTCGGCTCGGCGGTGAGCATCGCCACCGCGCCGGGGTCGATCAGTCCGGCCTCGCGCAGATGCCCTGACCCGGTGTCGCTTCCGGTCTCCTCGTCGCAGACGAAGTGCAGCACGATCCGGCGGTCGCCGAGCAGGCCGAGCTCCCGAGCCGCGAGGGCGCCGTAGAGCATGCTCACCAAGCCGCCCTTCATGTCGGCGGTACCGCGTCCGACGATCCGGCCGTCGCGACGTTGCGGCCGGAACTGCGTACGGTCCTGCGCCGGCACGACGTCGAAGTGCCCGTGGAAGTAGACCGTGCGAGGGCCGTCGCCGACGGCTGCGCGCACGATGCACGGGTCCTCCAGCTCGCGGCTGGGGCCGAGCTCGATGAGCTCGGGCGCCAGGCCCAGTCCCTCCATCGTGTCGTGCAGGAGATGGCCGCACCTGCCGAGCCCGCGGCCCGGCGGGTTCTCCGTGTCGATGGCAACGAGCTCTTCCAGCAGCACGGCCATCTCATCGGCGCGCGGTTTCAGCCACGCCGTCAGGTCGGCGGCGCGATCCATCACGGCGTTGCGATCGTCGTCATGCGCCGTAAGGCTCGCGCCTCGAAGGCGAGCATCACGAGCGCCGGGGGGATCGTGCCGGGCAGCGAGTCGACGACGAGGAACAGCTGGTTCCACGCCTGCGCGGCAACGAACGTCGCTAACGCCGCCGCGACCTGCGGGCGGTGGTCGGCGGCCAGGATCCCGCCGACGAGCCCGGCCACGAAGTAGTCCCCGTAGTCGGTCGACACGTCACCGATGTCGGCGACCTGGAGACGCGGGAGGCCGGCAGGCGGCGCCGCCGCGTTGAACATCGCGTTCTGCTCGCCGAACACGTCGCCGAAGATGAAGACGGCGTCGATGCCGGCCATCAGGACGACGCCGACCTTGAGCC
>JBKOYW010000275.1:0-21230 GCA_046744275.1 Actinomycetota bacterium | reverse complement strand
GTGCGCGGGCGCCTGCGAGCGGCGGCCCGCGACGTGGTAGGGCTGCTCGATGAGCGCGACGGTGGCGCCGGCCTCGTTCGCGGCGGCCGTGGCCTTCGCGAGGTCGCGAGCGGCGACGCCACCGCCGGCGCCGTGGCCGAGCACGACCGCCAGGCGCGGGTCGTCGACGGGGTGTAGGTGCGCCCGGGCGGGGCCGTGCGGGGTGTCGAGCTCGAGTGTGGTCGTCACTTCGGCGGAGGATGCCATGGCGGGCGGTGGGCGGCAGGCCCGGCGAACTGCACTGGGTAAGGGAGCGAGGGGATCGGCCGTGGGGCGGGCCGAGTGTCGAGTTGGTGTGTCTGAGGCGGATCAACTCGACACTCGGCGGGTCGAGTGCCGAGTTTGTTCCCGCTGCGGGAACAAACCCAGCGCTCGGCGACCGCGAGTTCGTTCCCGCTGAGGGCACAACCCAGCGCTCGGCGACCGAGTGTCGACTTTTCGACCGCTGAGGGCGATAAGTCGACCGTCGGCGGGTCGAGCGTCGAGTTTGTCGGCCTGACACCGAAACTCGGCCAGCCCCGGGGTCGATCCCACCGGCTCCCCTACCCAGCCGCAGTTCGCCGGCAGCGCCACGCCCGCCCACGCGCCGCCCATCCGCGCGCCACAGGATCACACCAAACAGGCGACGTTTCGTCACAATCGCGCCGCAGAATCGCGACACTCCGGTACTGATTCGTTCACGACGGCGTGCCACGATGCGGCGCATGAGCACGACCGCGAGCGAGACGCTGCTGAGGCATTGGATCGGCGGGCAGCGCGACGAAAGCGCAGCCGACCGCCATGGCGAGGTGACCGACCCGGCGACCGGCGAGGTGGTCGCGCGCGTCCCGTTCGCGACCGCGCACGACGTCGACCGGGCTGTCGCGGCGGCGTCGACCGCCGCCGCCGAGTGGGGCGCGGCGTCGCTCACGAAGCGTGCCCAGGTGATGTTCGCGTTCCGCGAGCTGGTCGATCGCCACAAGGACGAGCTGGCGGCGCTGATCACCCGCGAGCACGGCAAGGTGCTCGCCGACGCCCGCGGCGAGGTCACGCGCGGGCTCGAGGTGATCGAGTTCGCCTGCGGCCTCGGCCACCTGCTCAAGGGCGAGGCGTCGCCGCAGGTGTCCGGCGGCGTGGACTCGCACTCGATGCGGATGCCGCTCGGCGTGGTGGCCGGCATCACGCCCTTCAACTTCCCGGTGATGGTGCCGCTGTGGATGGCGCCGATCGCGCTCGCCTGCGGGAACGCGTTCATCCTCAAGCCCTCCGAGCAGGACCCCTCCCCCAGCCTTCGCCTCGCCGAGCTGCTGGCCGAGGCCGGCCTGCCCGACGGCGTGTTCAGCGTCGTCCACGGCGACCGCGAGGCGGTCGACGCGATCCTCGAGCACCCCGGGATCGCGGCGGTCTCGTTCGTGGGCTCGACCCCCGTCGCGAAGCACATCTACGAGACCGGCACCAGGAACGGCAAGCGCGTACAGGCGCTCGGCGGCGCCAAGAACCACGCCGTCGTGCTCCCGGACGCCGACCTCGACCTCGCGGCCGACGGCCTCGTGTCCGCGGCGTACGGCTCGGCCGGCCAGCGCTGCATGGCCGTCTCGGTGGCGGTCACGGTCGGCGACGTCGCCGACCCGCTGATCGAGCACATCCGCGAGCGGATCGAAGGCCTCACCGTTGGCCCCGGCACCGATCCCGCGTCGGACATGGGACCGCTCGTCTCGGCACGCCATCACGAGAAGGTGGCGGGGCTCGTCGAAGCCGGTGTGCAGGAGGGCGCCGAGCTGGCGGTCGATGGGCGCGACCTGGTGGTCGAGGGCCACGAGGACGGCTACTTCCTCGGCCCCTGTGTGTTCGACCGCGTCCGCCCCGGCATGCGGATCTACGACGAGGAGATCTTCGGCCCGGTGCTCGTCGTTGTGCGCGCCGGGAGCTATCCCGAGGCGCTTGAGCTCGTCAACGCCAACCCGTACGGCAACGGCGCCGCGATCTTCACGCGCGACGGCGGCGCCGCCCGGCTGTTCGAGCAGCAGGCGACCGCCGGGATGATCGGCGTCAACGTACCGATCCCGGTCCCGATGGCGTACCACTCGTTCGGGGGCTGGAAGGCGTCGCTGTTCGGCGACCTGCACATGCACGGCCCGGACGGCGTGCGCTTCTACACGCGCGGCAAGGTCGTCACGACGCGCTGGCCGGATCCCAGCCACGCGGGAGTCAACCTGGGCTTCCCGACGCAGACCTGAGCTCGGTCGCCGTCGAAGCGGACGCTGGGTCGCCGTCGAAGCGGACGCTGGGTCGCCGTCGAAGCGAACGCTGGGTCGCCGCCGAAGCGGAGCCTCAGTCGCCGCCGAACCGGACCGGCGGCCACCCGCGCCGCAATCGCGGCCGCAGGCGGCCCGGGAGCGCTTTCAGGCGGCCTGGAAGCGCCCCAAGGCGCTTGAAACGCGGGACCCACTTGACCGCCTGCGGCGTGAGCCTCGCGGCGATCGTGACGAGGAACGTTGGCCACTTGCGCTCGCGGGCGACGCGGACGACGAGGCCGGTGGCGACCCCCGTGCCCCGTTCGGTCAGCGACTCCCGCCGCTCGGGGTCGAGGTCCGGCGGGACCGTGTAGGCCTTGACGAATTTCTCGACGAGCGCGGCATCGGTCTCCGGGCCGGGCGGCGCCGCCAGCTCGCCGGCCAGCGTCTCGCCGAGCGGGCGTCCCTTCAGCTCCTTCCTGAGGATCGCCGCCTGCGCCTGCTGTCGCAGGCGCGTGCGCGCGGCTGCATCGCGCTCGTCCGGGAGCATCGACTGCACGATCACCTCCGCGGCGTCCAGCCGCCCCCACATGAGGTCGTTGTCGCGCCATGACCGCTCGAGGAATCCGCCGAAGTGGCCGACCCGGATGCCGGCCAGCTTCATCGCCGGATCGGCCGCGACGTCCTCGCCGCGCGGCTGCACGTTCGGGGCGTCGAGCGGGCTGATGCGGATGAGATCGACGGCGTTGGTCTCCCCCAGGTCTGGATACGCGAGCGGGAGCACGACCATGTCGTACGCCTCGAAGCGCTCGTCGTACACGCGCAGCAGCTGCCGCGTCCACTCCTCGAGGCCCTCCGTGGTCGCGATCTTCTCCCCGATCAGACGATCCGCGTCCGCGAGGGGATCGGCGAGGAACGCCTCGATCGCCGCCATGTACGGACCAATGGCGCCCGGCAGCCCGGCGGCCGCCTCGACGATCGCCTGGTACTGAGCGACCCGCTGCTCGTCGCCGAGCACCGCGTCGAGATCGCCGGCCTCGGGGGCGCGATCCGCTCGCCGAATCCCGTCGATCGCGTTGTTGAGCGCGAGCTTGAGGTCGCGCAGCGCCTGCGCCTGGCCGGCCACGTTCGCAAGCGCTGGCTTCGTCGCGCGGGCGCTCCTCGGGCTCGCTCACCCGGCTGAGCACCGCCGCGGCATCGTCCAGCGCCGGGGCGCCCGCGAGCTCGAGCGCGTTCGCCACGGCGACCATCCGGACGGCCCGGCCGTCACCGCGCAGGAGGTCGTTGACGCGGTCGTGGAGGAAGCTGACCCGCCGCCGCTGGAACGCGACGTCGTGGCGAGCGAGGAACACGGACTGCGTCGTGGCGTGCTCGGCTTCGATCCAGTCCCGCAGCGAGTCCCGGATCGCCCGCGCGAGGTCCTCGTCCGGGTCCGCGGCACGCAGTTTCGCGCCGAGCGTCGCCCGCACGTCGAGCACCGTGCGCACGCGCAGGATGCGGTACGCCGCATAGACGGCCCCGGCCACCCCGAGCCTGCGCTCGGCCTCGAGGTCGTCCGCCGGCGCGCCACCGTCGCGAAGCGCCAGGAGCGGGTCCTCCCGGTCGAGCGCCCGCTCGGCGTCGAGCCCGAGCTCGCGCAGCCGCCGGATCGCGTGGTTGCGCTCGCGCACGGCGGCGACGTCCTCCCGGATCGTCTCGTGGCGAGGGAGCGCGACGGAGGCGACCACGTTGTCGACCACGTCCGGCCGCTCGCGGCCCTTGAAGGGCACGCGAACGCGCTCGACGACCGGATGCGGCTCGATGTAGAGCAGCACGCGCCGGACCGGAACGTCCGCGCGGCGGGTCCGCAGCGCCTGGGTGGCGTAGCTGAACGGCTTGTTGTCGAGATAGCCGCCGTCAGCGAACGCGATGTTGGGCGGGTCCAGCGTCCGCCGGAGCTCGGCGGGCGCGGTCTCCTGCTGGCGGAGGTGCTGGGGGAAGAACCGCGCCACCGCCTGCGCGTCGGGATCGGGCGGGCGCTTGATGTCGAGGATGTCGGCGAGCCGGACCGGCTCGAACGCGGCCGGGAACGATGACGTTGCGCGCGCGGCGAAGCCGAGCATGAGGTCGAGGTCCTTGAAGTCCGTGTAGTCCTCGCCGATCGTCTCCTCGGTGCCGTAGGCGAAGCGGAACACTGTGCGGTGGGTCCGCTCGAGGATCGTCGTCGTGTCCGTCAGGCGGACGGGCAGCGCGAGGCCTGCCAGGTCGGTCGAGGTGACCGCGAGGTCGAGCTGCTCGGCGAACGCGGGCCGCCACGGGTCGTCCGGGCTCAGCTCGGCCATGTTGTCCATCGCCTTGCGGGCCTCGAGGTAGAGGCGGTAGCCGCTGAGCAGGGACTCGGCGTCGCGCCGGGGCCGCGGATCGAGGTCGTCCTCCGATCCCTTCTCGCGCAGCAGCGCGCCGATGTCCGCGACCTCGCGCCACAGGTCCGCCGAGACGGTGAAGTCGCGCTGGCTGGCGAGCGCGAGGGCCAGGAGCACGCCGTTGATGCCGCCGGCCGACGTGCCCGACACGATGTCGACCACGAAGCGCGTGCGCACCGGCGCCGCCACCTCCCCGCCGTCGGCGGGGGCGCCCAGACCGAGCCGCTGGCCGAGCGCGCGGTACGCGATCTCGCTGCCCTCCAGCTCCGCATCGTCGAGGTACACCCGGAGCTCGGGATCGGCGCGGTCCCCCTCCTGCGCGTATCGCCTCGCCGGCGCCGTCGAGCGCACGAGCCGGTACAGCTCCTGCGCCACGCCGTTGATGTAGATCGCAAGCGAGACGCCGCCGTACATGACGACCGCGAATCGAACCTCCTGCTCGAGCCCCAGCTCGGGCCGCATCCCGCCACGCTAACCGCTGCGCAGCGCGGGCGCCACCTCCGCGGCCAGCCGGCCGATCTGCTCGGTCATGTCGCCCTCGCTCCAGAGCACGAAGCCGTCGAACCCGTGGTCGGCCGCCAGCCCGCCCAGCTCCTCGACCCAGTGCTCGGGCGGGCCGTCGAGCCAGCCGCGGACCGGACCGTCGGCGATCGTGCCGTTGACGTTGGCGATCCGCCGGATCGCGGAGGGGTCGCGGCCGGCGCGCTCCGCGGCCTCCTCGATCATGCGCACGCGCCCGGGCACCTCCTCGAGCGGCAGCCGCGGCAGGCTCGGGATCCAGCCGTCGGCGAGCCGGCCGATCACCCGCATCATCCGCGGGCCGTAGGCGCCGAGCCAGATGCCGATCGGGTGCGCGGGCGGCGGCCCGAACTTCATGCCACGCACGCGGTAGTACTCGCCCTCGAACGTCACCGACCGCTCGCCGGTCCAGCAGGCGCGCAGGATCGCGATCGCCTCCTCGAGCGCGTCGACCGACTCGGGGCCGGAGCGGCGCGGCCCGCCGAACGCCTCGATGGCGTCCCAGAACGCGCCGGACCCGAGCCCGAGCTCGAACCGCCCGCCGCTCAGCACGTCGATCGACGCCGCCGCCTTGGCGATCATCGCCGGGTGTCGGAGCGGCAGGTTGCCGACGTCCGGGAACAGACGCACCCGCTCGGTGCGGCCGGCCAGGAAGGCGAGGAGCGAGAACGTGTCGAGGAACCGGCGCTGGTACGGGTGGTCCTGGATACCGACGAGCTCGAGCCCGCCGTCCTCGACGGCCCGCACCTGGGCGAGCAGCGCGTCGGGGTCGGCGGCGTCCGGGACGACGAACGCGCCGAGCTCGACGGTCATTGCAGGTAGTGCTCGACCGTGTCGGCGTCGCGCGGGCTCGCGCCCTCGGGGTCCCGGCCGGCGCGCCGTCGTGCGCGCCGCTGGCGCAGCAGATCCCAGTAGCGGTCGAGTTCGACGCGGACCTCCTCGAGCCGCTTGTGCCCGGCCGGATCGAGCCCGCGCTCGGTCCCGCCGCGGTCGAGCAGCTCGTGCTCCTCCTTGACGAGGGCCTCGATGCGGTCGCTGATCTGCTCGTCGGCCATGACTAGGTCCCCAACGAGGATATCTTCCACGTCCCGTCGAGGTTGACGAGCTCCAGTGTGTCCTTCGACGGCTCCTCGCCGGCCGCCGACGTGCGGACCTCCGCCGACGCCTTGTCCTCCTGCACCCGGATGCGGCCGATCGTGAGCCGTGGCTCGCGCACCTCGCCGAGCCCCTGACGCAGCGCCACCTCGCACGGCAGGCCGATCGACTCGACCTCCTCGACCAGCGACGGCGCCAGCAGCCGGTCGCACAGCGTCTGGTAGTCCTTCGCCGCCGTCGCACGGCCGAACTCGGTCACGGTTGACCGCACCTGCTCCTCGGGGGTCGGGCCTCCCTCGCCGCAGCCCACGAGCAGGAGCAGCGCGACCGCCGGAGCCAGGTACCGCACTCCTCGGAGCATAGAATGGCTGTGATGGAGGGTTCCGAAGGAGCGCCGATCGGCGCCTGGCTGCGCTGCTACCGCTGCTGGTCCCAGGAGCTCGAGGTCCAGGTCCACTACGAGGGCATCCACCGGATCGACCCGGTGACCGGCGAGCGGGCCGAGGTCGTGGACGAGCTCCAAGAGGCGGTCGTCCAGTGCCTGGACTGCATGCACGACCAGCCGCACCTCGCGTTCCACAACGGCCGCATCGAGCCGATCGAGGATCGCTGGGAGCGCATGGTGGCGGGCACGCCATGGGTCGCCTCGTGCACGGTCACCGTCGACGCCGACGGTGTCGAGTCGTGCTCGGGCCCGGAGGCGGCCGACTCGCTCGCCTACGCGGCGTTCGGCGACAACGGCACGCGCGAGTTCTTCACGCACGTGCGGTTCCACAAGCACGACGAGGACCAGATCGTCGTCCACCTGCTGGTCGAGCTCTACGCGCGCTCGAACGACGAGGCGACCGGCGTGCTCGAGGACGCTGCCCGCGGCCAGCTCACGATCACCTCGCTGGCCGAGGAGTCGCGCCCGCCGGCGGCGACCGGCGAGCACCCGCACTAGTCCTGAAGGCCGATGCGGCGATCGAAGCCCGCGGGCGCGTGGATGTTGAGCATCCGGACCGGCATGGCGCCGTCGTTGCGGAAGCCGTGCTCGACGCCGGGCGGTACCAGCACGAACGTGCCCGGCGGCGCGGGCACGGTCGCGTCGCCGATCACGAACGTCATCTCGCCCTCGACGATGTAGAAGGCGTCGTCCTCGCCGTCGTGGACGTGCGCCTCGAGCACGCGGCCGGGCGCGATCTCGATGATCCCGAACGTGAAGCGCGGGGTGTCGGCCGTGCGGGCGAGGAACTCGACGTTGCCGACGCGGTGCCCCTGTCCGGGCGGGACGACGACGGCGCGCGGCTCCATGCCGCGCATCCTGTCATCAATCCCGGGACGTGACCGCCGCGCCGCTCAGAGACACGACCGCCTGGGCGCGCAACCTGGGGGCGCCGCTACGCGACTTCCTGCGCACGGAGACCGGCGGCGCGGTCGTGCTGCTGTGCGCCGCGATCGCAGCGCTGCTGTGGGCGAACTCGCCGTGGCCGGACACGTACGAGTCGTTCTGGACCACCGAGCTCACATTCGAGCTCGGTGACTCGGGGATCTCGCTGAGCTTCCGCGAGTGGGTCAACCAGGGGCTGATGACGTTCTTCTTCCTGGTGGTCGGACTCGAGGCCAAGCGCGAGCTCGACGTCGGCCAGCTGCGCGAGCGCCGGCGCGTCGCGCTCCCGCTCGGCGCGGCGCTCGGCGGCATGGCGCTCGCGGTCGCCGTATACCTGGTCTTCAACGCCGGCGGTGACGGGGCGCACGGCTGGGGCGCGGCGATGTCGACCGACACCGCGTTCGCGCTCGGCGTCCTCGCGCTGGTGGCGCCGGCCGGCACGCGCCTGCGCGTGCGGCTCCTCACCGTCGCGGTCTTCGACGACCTCGTCGCCCTGCTGGTGATCGCCACGGTGTATGCGGAGAACATCGAGCTCGCGGCGCTCGGGATCGCGGCGGTCCTGTTCGCGGCCCTGCTGCCGCTGCGCTTCGCCCCGGCGGGCTGGCGCGGACCGCTCGCCGCCCTGCTCGGCTTCGGCGTCTGGCTGGCGCTGCACGACGCCGGCATCGACCCCGTCATCACCGGCCTCGCGGTCGGGATGATCACCGCCGCCTACCCGCCGCCCCGGGCGAGCCTCGAGCAGGTGACTGAGCTCGCCCGCTCGTTCCGCGAGCAGCCGACGCCGGAGCTCGCCCGCTCGGCCCAGCTCGGCGTGGCGGCGGCGATCTCGCCCAACGAGCGGCTCCAGTACCGCCTGCACCCCTGGACGAGCTTCGTGATCGTGCCGCTGTTCGCGCTTGCGAACACGGGGATCGCGATCGACGGCGACCTACTTGCCGACGCCGTGGGCTCGCCGATCACGCTGGGCATCTTCTTCGGCTACGTCGTCGGCAAGCCGCTCGGCATCCTGCTCAGCACCCTGCTCGTGTCGCGGCTGTGGCCCGGCAGGCTCCCGTTCACGGTCACCGGCCCGGCGCGCGTCGGCGCGGCGGTCGTCGCCGGCATCGGCTTCACGGTTTCGCTGCTGATCGCCAGCATCGCGTTCGAGGGGCGCGATCTCGAGGAGGCCAAGGTCGGCGTGCTGGCATCGGCGGTCGCGGCGGCGCTCGGCGCCTGGCTCGTGTTCCGCATCATCGAGCACCTCCCCGAGGACGTCCGCGTGCGCCAGCTGTCGCGCACCGCCGAGGATCTCGTCGACCTCGCCGAGGACGTGGACCCGGAGCGCGACCATGCGCGCGGCTCGCCCGACGCGCCGGTCACGCTGGTCGAGTACGGCGACTACGAGTGCCCGTACTGCGGTGTCGCGGAGGAGGCGATCCGCGAGCTGCTCGAGTCGTTCGGCGACGACCTGCGCTACGTCTGGCGCCACCTGCCGCTCAACGACGTCCACCGCAGCGCCCAGATGGCCGCCGAGGCGGCCGAGGCCGCTGCCGCCCAGGGCGCGTTCTGGCCGATGCACGACCTCCTCATCGCGAACCAGGAGGAGCTCCACCCGCGCGACCTCGACCGCTACGCCTCGCAGCTCGGCCTCGACCGCGACCGCTTCTGGGACGACATCCGCCGCCACGTCCACGTGCCGCGCATCGCCGACGACGTTGCCAGCGCGGACGCCAGCGGCGTCGCCGGAACGCCGACGTTCTTCATCAACGGCCGCCGCCACCACGGCGCCTACGACGTCGCGACCCTCACCGAGGCGGTCAGGGCGGCGCGCAAGCGCACGCAGCTCCTTGCGTAGCCCTGCCGGCTCAGGTGGCGACCTGGCTGCGCAGCTCTTCGGCGAGCTCCGGCTCGCGCTCCGCGAGCCGGTCCGCGACGGCGCGGATGGTGTCCGGGTCGCCCGCGTCGACGACCCGCTTCCGCCACTTCTCGGCGGTCTCCGGGTCCGGCCAGCTCGCCAGCTTGGCCATCGCCGATGACGAGCCGCCCTCGGCGGCAGCCTCGTAGAGGGTGAGCGCGTCTGCGATCGAGCGCTCGTCGAGCGCATCCGCGAGCAACTCGATCTGGTCCACGTCCCCGGTGTCGACGAGGCGATCGACCCAGGTCCGGGCCTCGTCCGACCTCGCGTCGACGAGCTCGAGCGCCACCCGGCGCATCGATGAATGCACGCCGCGCTCGGCGGCCGCCTGGTCGAGCGCTCGCGCGTCCCCAGGGGCGTCGTCGCGCAGCGCTCGGGCAAGCTCATCGATCTGGCTCTCGTTGCCCGACTCGACGAGCTTCTGGCGCCACAGCAGCGCCTGCTCCGGGGAGCTCGAACGCAGCTCCCACGCCAGGTGGCGCATCGCCTCGGCCGAGCCGCCGTTCGCGGCCTCCTCGGCCAGCTCCTGCGACCGCTCGGGATTCCAGCGCTGGACGAGGCGCGCGAGCTCGTATGCCGACGCAGGATCGGCGGAGATCCGCAACGTACTGACCCCCGTGGCGGGCGCGACCGCCGTCTGCACGCGCGACCAGAGGCGCGGGTCGCGCCCGTGCACGGCGACGCGCGCCGTCGAAGGGATCACGTGCGGGGGCGGCATCTGGTTCACCTCGCGCGTGTCCAGCCCGAGCACCACCCGCGCTGCCCCGATCAGGCGGCGGACGCCGGCAAGCCACGGATCGATGGACCCGCTCGCGGGATCCCAGAGCGCGTCGGCCCGTCCGGGCACGGTCGCGCTCGCCGGGAGGTAGGCGAACAGCGGCGGGTCGGTTCGAACGTCGAACAGCGTCGCAACCGATTCCAGGCTCGGCTCGGGCGTCGCCCAGCAGAGCACCTCGTCGCTCGAGGCGAGCCAGCCGGCGATCGCGGCCTCCAGGGAGTCGTACGTGACCTCCATCGCGTCCGTGCCGCTCGCGCCGAGCAGGTACGAGTGCGGCGGCGGAGGCGGCGACGGCTGGGGCGGGCCGGCAGGCGCGAGCCGGCGCCATGCCCGGCGGACCCACAGCTCGCCGAGGATCAGCTCGTCGGCCGTGGCCTCCGTCCACCGCTCCTCGACCTGCTCCCGCGCGAGGCTCTCGTCGAGCGGGACGACGGAGCAGACGCGGTCACCGGCTGCGGGCAGCGTCTGCCACTCGCGCCTCACGTCCTCCGCCTGGGCCGGCCACGCGCTGCCGCCTTCAGCCGGGACGACCTGCACGATCGCGAGCCTCGGGCGCGGGCTCGTGTCCGTGAGCAGCGTCGCGACCGCCTGCCGCAGCCGCTCGTCGCTCCCGTAGACCAGCAGCACGTCGCCGGGCTCGTCGTCCGGTCGCTGCAGCCTCCAGACGCTGCCCGTCGCGCTCTTCGCGACCTGGTCGAGCTTGCGTCCGAGCCGGGCAGTGAGCCGCTCGCGGTGCTGGTCGTACACCTGGTCGAGCAGCCTGGCCACCCTGGCCGCGCTGTTCGACGCCATCGACGTCGCCTCTTCCTCGAGCATCGCGACGCCCGCGCTTCGCACCCTCTCCACCTGATCCTGGAGCCGCCGCACGAGCTCGGGCGCGGCGTTCGGATCGTTGACCACGACGCCCTGCAGCGGGCCGTCGGTCAACACCGACAGCTGCGAGATGCTGCGATCGAGGCTCTGCGCGAGGTCCTTCTCGTGCGGTTCGAGGTCTGCGATCGGCTTGAAGCGCACCGCCGCGTTCTCCTGCCACGTGAAATGCGGCGGATCGCGCTCGAGCGCGCTTCCCCGCTCCAGGTCCTCGATCAGGGACGCGACGGCGCGGACGATCTGCTGCTGCTCGGCGTTCCCGAGCTGGTCTTCGTCGCGCGGCGCGAACTCGCGGTGCTCCCGCTCGGTCGACGGATCGGTGTCGTCGAAGATGGCGAACAGGCAGTTGCGAAGGACCTCGTTCGCGTAGTCGCGGCCGCCACGGAAGCCGTACGACCGCGCCTTGCGCTCGACGAGGAACTGGAACGTCGCCAGCGCCTGCTCGGCGAGCGGGAGCGACTCCTCGTCGCACTCGAGGATCGACTGCCCGTCGACCACGTTCACGTAGCCGCGGATCGCGTTCTTGAGATCGAAGATGTGATCCTCGGCGCGGAACAGGAGGACGCGGAGCAGCCGCTCGCGCAGGTCCATGCTGTCCAGGTCCCGCACGCGATTGGTCTCCGCGGCGGCGATCTCGTCGATGGCCCGGCGCTCGTCCTCGTCGGCCGCGACTTCGCGGAGGTAGCCGAGGCACGCATCGACGGTCGGCCGGTTGACGAACACCCGGTGGGTGAAGAACGTGTGCTCGATCGAGTACGTCCGATCGCGCCGCGCCTCGTCGATCTTCGTCTCGATCAGGTCGTAGTACTTCTTGTCGGTGATGAAGAAAAACAGCGCCGGCGCCTGTGTGAACAGGTTCTTGAAGTACCGGATGACGGAGTCGAGCTGCTTGCCCTCGCTGTCCTCGACCTTGTCGAGCTCCTCGAGCACCACGATCGTGCGCAACTTCAGCTTGTAGAGCTCGGTGAAGATGTCCTTCAGCTCGTTCTCGAGCTGGTGCACCGAGTTGTCGGTCGTGAGCTCGATCTCGGCGGTGTCCCTGCCCTCCGATGCCCGCGAGACCGTCCGTGACCAGCCGAAGCTGACCGCGGCCAGCCCCACGAGCCCCGCGATCGCGCCGACGATCGGGGTTGCGGCGACACCGGCGCCGAGGGCGATCGCCACGACCGCCAGCAGCGCGGCGCCGAGCTTCAGCAGGTTCGGCAGCTTGGCGTCGAGCCTGGACTCGATCAGCTCGCTGCGCCGGTTCTCCAGTCGCTGCTGGCTGCGCTGGACGTACTGCGCGGCATCCGCCTTCGTATAGGCCCACTCGATCTTGCGCGCGAGCGTCGCCTTTGCGGATTCCGCGTCGTCCGTCTCCACGGGAATCCGGTTGCGCAACTGCCGCAGCAGCGCGGTCAGGAGGCGCCGCGCATCGATCTGGAGCGGTCCAACGGTCGATCGGGACGCGTCCGAGAGCGATGCCGACACCTCGGAGACGTTCAGCACGACCGGCAGGATGTGCCAGCCCGCCTCCTCGAGCTTGGTCCGCGCCTGGCGGGCCGCCTCGATCACCAGCGACGTCTTGCCAGCTCCGCGGTAGCCGCTGATGAGGTAGGTGCCGCGCCGGTCCGGCTGGCCGATCGCGTTCACGATCGGCCCGAGGAGCTCCTGCCGGCCGACGAAGATCGGCTTCGCCGCGGTCGCCGCGTCCTCCTCGAGGACGTCATAACCCAGCGACGCGTCCCAGTTGTCCGCGAGGCGGATGGAAACTGATGGCGGCGACCCGTTGGAGGCGAGATCGGTCATCGGCCACGCTTGTCGAGGGCTCTGGCCGAACCTACCGTCGGCCATCGACTAGGGTCAAGCGCGTGCCGCCGCGTACGCGCTGGACCTCGTTCCAGGCCGATCCGGGCGACCCGAAGCCGCGGATCCTGTTCGAGCAGGGCAACCCCGCCCACCGGCTGCGGGTGGAGCACAACAAGCACACGCTGCTCGTGCACCTCAGCGACGAGGACGGCGACGGCTGGACGGTCCTGGCGGTCGACCGCGCCACCCGCCGGTGGGTCGTGTCGCAGGCGCGGCGGCAGATCGAGGCCGCCGAGGACGCCTACTCCCGGCTCTACGGCGACGACCGATGAGTTTCCGTCGCGGGCGACGTTAGACAGCCCGTACGTGGCATCCGAAACCGAAGGAGCACACCGATGAGCAAGGTCTTCACCGGAGCGAGCATGTCCCTCGACGGCTACATCTCCGGCCCGAACGAGTCCGGCTTCGAGCACCTGTTCAAGTGGTACGCCAGCGGCGACGTCGAGGTGCCGACCACGGACCCGCAGATGACCCTGAAGATGACGCAGGTGAGCGCGGACCACTGGCGCTCCATCATCGATATGACCGGGGCGCTCGTGGTCGGCCGCAAGCTGTTCGACTCCACCGGCGGCTGGGGCGGCAACCACCCGATGGGCGTGCCCGTCGTGGTCCTGACCCACAAGCCGCCGGAGGACTGGCCGGCCGACACGCCGTTCACGTTCGTCACCGACGGGATCGAGCGCGCGATCGCGACCGCCAAGGAGCTCGCGGGCGACAAGGTCGTCGGGCTCAACGGCGGCAGGATCGCCAGCCAGGCCCTCGACGCCGGCCTGCTCGACGAGATCTGGGTCGACCTCGTCCCCGTCCTGCTCGGCGGCGGGACGCCGTTCTTCGACCAGCTCAGAACCGTGCCGGTCGAGCTCGAGGGCCCAGTGTCGGTCGCAGAGGGGACCGACGTCACCCACCTGCGCTACCGCGTCCGGCGATGAGCGCGGGCTAGGGCCGGAAGGAGATCGCGAAGGCGAGGAGGTCGACGCCGGGCACCGGTGACCAGTCGCGCTCGGGCACGCGCCGGAACCCGAAGCGCTCGTAGATCCGGTGCGCGGCGCGCATCTCCGGCAGGCTCGAGCAGACGACCCCCTCGCTGCCGCGACCGCGGCTGTCGTCGAGGACGCGCCGCAGGAGCGCCGTGCCCACCCCGTGTCCCTGCCCGGCGGGATCGACCGCGAGCATGCGGAACTCGGCCTCGCCGGGGCCGGCGATCTCGCGGAGCGGCCCGCCGTCGGGCACCACCGTGACCGTGCCGAGCAGCCGCCCGTCGCCATGCTCGGCGGCGACCAGCAGCTCCGCTGCCGACGCACGGCGTGCCACGTCGCGCAGCTCGGCCAGGTACTGGTGGTCGTCCGCCAGGAACGGCGCGTACGCGGCGACGCAGAGCTCGGCGACGACCGGGAACTCCGCCGGCGCGCATGGTCGGATCTCGAATGACACGCCACCTTGTTTATCGCGACACGGCCACGGGCACGGGATCCGGGTGCGCCGGATCGTCAGCTACGACGGCGCGCGCACCTGGACCGCGTTCGACACCGCGCCCTACGACGCGGTCGATTGCGTGCCCGGGACGCGCTGGGCGAGCGGCCCGGCAGGCGCCGTCGCCGTCCTCTCCCGCTAGGCGACCAGCGCGGCCAGCTGCCGCACTGCGAGCGAGAGGCCCGCGAAGTCGGACTCGCCCTCGCGGGCCAGCGCGCGCAGGAACGACTCCAACCGCCCCGCCTGGGCCCGGTGCTCGTGCAGGAAGCGCTCGACGGCGACCAGCGGCTCTGCGCCCGGGCTCTCGAGCAGCGCGGCCTCCGCCAGGTCGCGCCGCGCCTTCCACGCGTCCTCGCGGAGTGCCTGGAGCGCCCACCGCTGCATCCGCGTCGACGACCGCACACGAGCGAGCTCGCGCTCCATCCAGTCGAGCCGCAGCTCGGCCCCGATCGCGAAGAACACGCGCGCGACCTCCTCGACGGAGCGGTCGGTGGTCGTCGCGACCGCGACGACGTCGGGCGCGTGCACGAGCTCGGCGCGGAGCGCGTGGGCTTGGGCGACGTCGGCCGGCACGCCCTCGCCGGTGAGCCGCTCGACGGTCTCGTCGCGCCGCCGCCGGCGCTCCTCGGTGCCGAGGTCCGGGAGGATCGCGGTGAGGCGCTCGAAGCCGTCGCGGCCCGCGGCGATCGTCTCCTCGAACGACGCGCCAGGCGCGCACGTCAGGTACCAGCGGGCGGTCGCCTCCACCAGCGCGTCGACGCCGCCGAGCAGCTGCATCTGGGTCGCGCGCTCGGTGTCCTCGAGGTTCTCGATCGTCTCCCACGGCTCGTCCGCGCCCGTCGCCTCGACCGCGATCCGGAACGCGCGGACGACCTCGGCGACGTCGGCCGACCGCTCGGCTACGAGCTGCGACACGAACGTCGGCCCGAGCGCGTTCACGACCTGGTTCGCGTTGAGCATGCAGATCAGCTGCGTCCGCAGCGGGTGCTCGGCGAGCAGGTGCCCGCAGCGGTCGACGACCGCGCGCGGGAAGTAGGAGCGCAGGCCGCGCTCGAGCCACGGGTCGTCCGCGAAGCCGCTGGCCTCCAGCGAGCGCGCCACCCAGCGCTTGGCGTAGGCGACGAGGATCGCCAGCTCGGGCCGCTCCATCCCCCGCCCGCCGCGGCGGCGCTCGGTGATCTCGTCGCCCGAGGGCAGGTTCTCGCTCGCGCGGTCGAGCAGTCCGGTCGCCTCCAGCAGCTCGATCAGGTCCTCGTACGCGAACATCCGCCCGGCCGACCGCTCGACCTCCTGGGCGATGATCTGCGCCTGCAGGAACGAGTCGTAGAGCACGTGCTCGACGACGTCGTCGGTGACCGCCTCCAGCAGCTCGTCGCGCTCGGCGCGCGTCATCTCGCCGCGCCGCTCGGCCAGGCCGAGCAGGATCTTCAGGTTGACCTCGTGGTCGGAGCAGTCGACGCCCGCGGAGTTGTCGATGAAGTCGGCGTTGATCAGCCCGCCGCCGGCCGCGTACTCGACCCGCGCCGGGCGCGTGAAGCCGAGGTTGCCTCCCTCGCCGACCACCCGCGCGCGGAGCTCGTTCGCGTTGACGCGGATCGAGTCGCTCGAGCGGTCGCTCGCGTCGGCGTCGCTCTCCGTCGAGGCCTTCACGACCGTGCCGATGCCGCCGTTCCACAGCAGGTCGACCTCCGCGCGCAGGATCGCCCGGATCACCTCGTTGGGCGCCACGCGCGGCTCGTCGATGCCGAGCAGCTCGCGCGCGCGCTCGGGTAGCTCGATCCACTTCGCGTCGCGCCGGAACACGCCGCCGCCCTCGGAAAGGACGTCTCGCGAGTAGTCGTCCCACGACGAGCCGGGGAGCTGGAACAGCCGCCGCCGCTCGGCGAACGACGTCGCCGAGTCCGGGTCCGGGTCGATGAACACGTGCCGGTGGTCGTACGCCGCCAGCAGCTTGATCTTGTCCGACAGCAGCATGCCGTTGCCGAACACGTCGCCGGACATGTCGCCGATCCCGACCGCCGTGAACTCGTCGACCGCCGGGTCCATGCCGCGCTCGCGGAAGTGGCGCTTGACCGACTCCCACGCCCCGCGCGCGGTGATCCCGAGCTTCTTGTGGTCGTAGCCGACCGAGCCGCCGGAGGCGAAGGCGTCGTCGAGCCAGAAGCCGTAGTCGGCGGCGACGGCGTTGGCGGTGTCGGAGAACGTGGCGGTGCCCTTGTCGGCCGCGACGACGAGGTAGGTGTCGTCCTCGTCGCGCACGCGGACCTGTTCGGGATGGACGACCTCGCCGTCGACGAGGTTGTCGGTGACGTCCAGGAGCGACCGGATGTAGGTGACGTAGGACTCCTGGATCGCCTGCTTGTCGATCGGCGCGCGCTTGACGATGAAGCCGCCCTTGGCGCCGGCGGGGACGATGATCGCGTTCTTGGTCAGCTGGGCGCGCATGAGCCCGTAGACCTCGGTGCGGTAGTCCATGCGGTCCGAGTGGCGAATCCCGCCGCGCGCGATGTTGCCGCCGCGGAGGTGGATCCCCTCCATGTCGCGCGCGTAGACGTAGATCTCGAACTCCGGCGCCGGCATCGGGATCGCCGGGACGTCGGCCGACCGCAGCTTGAACGCCGTCGCGCCGCGGCCCTCCTTGTAGGCGCTCGTGCGCAGGGTCGCATCGATCGCCCCGAGCTGGTTGCGAAGGATCCGGTCGTGGTCGATCGAGGAGACCTCCTCGAGGTCGGCCATGATCTCGTCGCGCAGCTTGCGCTCGGCGACCTCGTCTTGCTCGATGTCCGGGTCGAAGCGCAGCTCGAAGTACCGCACCAGCTTGGCCGTGATCGGCGAGTTAGCGACCAGCACGTCGTTCTGGTAGCCCTCGGTGAAGCGCGAGCCGATCCGCTGGCGGTACTTGCGGTACGCACGCAGGATCGCGACCTGGCCGCGGTCGAGGCCGGCGGTGATCACGAGCCGGTTCAGCGGGTCGGACTCGTCGTCGCCGTGGTAGACGGCCGCGATCGCCTCCGCCACGCGGTCGCCGACGTCCTCGAGGTCGAGCGGCTCCTCGCCGGGGCCGTAGACGCGAAACTCCTGCACCCACATCTCCTTCGGACCGCGCAGGCGAGTGGAGATCTCCTCGATCACGCGCAGGCCGAGGTCCTCGAGCATCGGCATCGCCCGTGAGAGCTCGATCTTGCCGCCGCGCTTGTAGAGCGCCACCCGCGTCGGCCGCGCGTCGGCGATCGGGTGGAGGCTGACCACGAACGACTCGCCGGCGTCGAGGCGGGTGAAGCAGGCGACGTCGATCGCCGCCAGCTCCGGATTCGTGTAGCCCTTGTAGTGGTCCGGGAAGCGGGAAGCCCAGGTGCGGGCCAGCGTGCGGCCGTCCTTGCCCAGCGCGGCGGCGAGCTCGTCGTCCCATGTGCGGGCGAGCGCGACCGCCTCCTCCTCGAGGTCGGGCATCGAGACGTCGGGCAGCCCCTCGGCGGAGTGCACGAAGAAGTGCACGCGCGCCCGCTGGCCCTCGTCGAGCACGTGGTGCGCCCCGACGGACGAGGTTTCGAAGCGCTCCCGTAGCAGGGCGGTCACGCGTGAGACGAGCTGGGCGCTGTAGCGCACGCGCGGGAGGGCGAGGATGATCGACGCGCTGCGGCCGTCGGCATCGCGGCGCCCGAGCAACCGCACCCGGTCGGATCCCTCGAGACCCATCAGCGCGACCACGGCGCGCCGGAGGTCGTCGACGGGCGCCGCGAACAGCTCCTCCTTGGGGAACGAGTCGAACAGCGCGACCGCCGCCTTGTAGTCGTGCGAGCCCTCGATCAGGTCCTCGGCGTCGAGCGCCTGGCGCAGCTTGCGATTCAGCAGCGGCGTCTCCGACGCGCGCTCGGCGTACGAATTCGACGTGAACAGCCCGAGCAGCCGCGACTCGCCGATGATCTCGCCTTCCCGCGACACGCGGCGGACGCCGATGTAGTCCATCCGCTCGAGCTTGTGTACCGGCGACGTGGCGTTCGTCTTGGCCACCAGCAGCAGGTCGCCGGTCGTGGCGCGCTCGCGGATGCTGGGCGGGAGCTCGGCCAGCGGCACGTTGGTCGCGAACGTCGAGTGCTCCTCGTCACGCAGGATCCCCAGCCCGGAGCCGGGGATGACGCAGATGCCCTGCTCGGAGATGTCGTACTCGCGCGCGCCCAGCAGCACGAAGTTGCCGCGCAGGAGCCATTCGAGGAAGTCGGCGACCTCGTGGACCTCGTCGCGCGGGTAGCGGGCGGTGCCGGCGCGGGCGACGGTGATCATGTCGTCGACGCGCTCGGTCATCGCCTGGAAGTCGGTCACGACCTTGCGTACGGCGACCAGCGCGTCGCGGACGGCCTGCTCGACCTCCGCCAGCTGCTCGTCGTTCAGCCTCCGCGCGAGGTCGAAGTGCATGACCGACTCGCGGTGCGGCGCGTCGCGCGCACGGCCGACCCCGGTGATCCGGCCGTCGCCGTCGCGCTCCACGCCGATCACGGGGTGCAGCAGCCGCGCGATCTCGAGCCGGTGCGACTCGAGCGAGCCGGACACCGAGTCGACCAGGAACGGCCAGTCGTCGGTGTTGGTCTCGACGACCGAGCCGAGCGGCTCGTATCCGTGCTCGTCGAGCGTAGGGTTGAACGCCCGCACGGCAACCGGCTCGTCACCGCGCGCGGACGCGAACTCGAACGCGCCGACGACCTCGGCCAGCAGATGCTCGGCCGAGATCCCCTCGGACGCGTCGCCGGACAACCGGCGCAGGTAGGCCTGCGCGAACATCCGGACGGCGTCGGCGCGATCGGCCGGGACCTTCTCCCCGATCAGCTCCAGCAGCTTGCTTGCCGGCGATTGGCCGGCCTCGGTCTCCTCCGCGAGGCTCACTGCGTCCCCAATCATGCCCTCCCGGGCAGGTCTATGCCAGCTTGCCCTGCAGCGTCTCGAACTGTGCGCGGATCTCGGACGGCAGGCGGTCGCCGAAGCGGTCGAGGAACTCGCCCACCTGCGCGAGCTCGGCGCGCAGGCCGTCCGCCTCGACGCTCAGCAGCGCCTCGAGCCGCTCGGGCGCGATGTCGAGGCCGCTCGTATCGAGGTCCTCGGGCCGCGGGACGTAGCCGATCGGCGTCTCGCGGGCCTCGGCCCCGCCCTCGAGACGGCGGAAGATCCAGGCCAGCACGCGGGCGTTCTCGCCGTAGCCGGGCCAGAGGAACTTGCCGTCGTCGTCCTTGCGGAACCAGTTGACCATGTAGATGCCCGGCAGCTTCGCGCCGTCGCGGCGGCCGAGCTTCAGCCAGTGGCCGAAGTAGTCGGCCATGTTGTAGCCGGCGAACGGGAGCATCGCCATCGGATCGAAGCGCAGGGCGCCGACCTCGCCGGCCGCCGCGGCAGTCGTCTCCGCACTCATCGTGGCGCCGATGAACGTGCCGTGCTCCCAGTCGAACGCCTCGCGGACGAGCGGCACGACGGTCGCGCGGCGGCCGCCGAACAGGAACGCGTCGATCGGCACGCCGGCGGGGTCCTCCCACTCCGGCGCGATCGACGGGCACTGCGCGGCGGGCGTGGTGAAGCGGGCGTTCGGGTGGGCGGCGGGCGTGTCGGAGTCCGGGGTCCAGTCCTGACTCTTCCAGTCGATCACGTGCGCGGGCGGCTCGGGCGTCATCCCCTCCCACCAGATATCGCCGTCGTCGGTCTTCGCGCAGTTGGTGAAGATCGTGTTCTTGCGGACGGTCTCGATCGCGTTCGGGTTGGTGGCGTGGCTGGTGTTGGGCGCGACGCCGAAGAAGCCGGCCTCGGGGTTGACCGCGTGGAGGCGGCCGTCAGAGCCGAACTTCATCCACGCGATGTCGTCGCCGATCGTCTCGACCGACCAGCCGGGGAGGCTCGGGACCATCATCGCCAGGTTGGTCTTGCCGGAGGCGCTCGGGAACGCGCCGGTCATGTACTTGTGCTGGCCCTCAGGCGAGGTGACCTTGATGATCAGCATGTGCTCGGCGAGCCAGCCCTCGTCGCGCGCCATCACGGAGGCGATGCGGAGCGCGAGGCACTTCTTGCCGAGCAGCGCGTTGCCGCCGTAGCCCGAGCCGTACGACCAGATCTCGCGCGTCTCGGGGAAGTGGACGATGTACTTGTCCTGGTTGCACGGCCAGGACGAAGTGTCGTTGGGGGCGCCGACCGAGTGCAGGCAGGGCACGAACTCGCCGTCGGCGCCGAGCACGTCGAGCGCGCCCTTCCCCATGCGGGTCATGATCTTCATCGACACCGCCACGTAGGCTGAGTCGGTGAGCTGCACGCCGATCTCGGCGATCGGGGAGCCGAGAGGGCCCATGCTGAAGGGGACGACGTACATCGTGTGGCCGCGCATCGCGCCACGGAACTTCTCGGTCAGCAGCTCGCGCATCTCGGCCGGGTCGCGCCAGTTGTTGGTCGGGCCGGCGTCGTCCTCGTTCGTCGAGCAGATGTACGTGCGGTCCTCCACGCGCGCGACGTCGCTCGGGTCCGAGAGCGCGAGGTACGAGTTCGGCCGCTTGGCCGCGTCCAGGCGCTCGAAAGTTCCGGCGTCGACGAGTTGCTGGGCGAGACGGTCGTACTCCTCCGCCGAGCCGTCGCACCAGTGGATCGAGTCCGGCTGGGTGAGCTGGGCCACCTCCTCGACCCAGCGCAGCAGCTTCTGGTTGGCGGTCAGGGCGGTCGTCTCGATCGTCACGGTTGCAGTCAACCTCTCAGGGTCCGGGAGGGGAAG
>JBKOYW010000137.1:0-3185 GCA_046744275.1 Actinomycetota bacterium | reverse complement strand
GGCGAGCGGGAACGCCATCAGCAGCGTGATCGCCGTCGCGGCGAAGGAGACCCAGAGCGTCGCCCACATCGTCCGGACGTACGTCGGGACGCTGAAGAAGTAGCGGTAGTTGTCGACCGTCCAGTTGTGGACGACCTCGTAATCGATCGTCTGCCAGAAGCTGTAGGCGACGATCAGGCCGAGCGGGAAGACGAAGAACAGCCCGTAGAGGAGCAGCGCCGGGACGAAGCCGGCGTACTGCGTCAGCCCCGCTAGCCGCGAGCCACGCCGTCCCGCCGACACCTCGGTCGGCGGGAGGGCGTGGGGGGATGTCGCGACCTGCTGCTCCACCCCGGTTGGATCAGGCCCCGAACACCTCGTTGAAGGCGTCGATGTAGGCCTGCTGGTTGCCGGCGGGCCCCTTGATCGTCATCTTCAGAGCGAGTTCCGGCTTGTTGTAGAGCAGGCGCCGCGCGCGGTCGCCATGCCCCTGGTTGACGAGCAGCTTGTACGCCTTCTCGTTGAAGAGCGGCCGCCCGTTGGTGATGAAGTTCTTCGCGATCCACGGTGCCTGCTCCATGGCGTTGATGAACTTCTCCCAGCTGTCCTTGTGCTTCGACCCCTTGACGATGCTCTCGGAGTCGATGAAGCCGACCGTGCCCTCCTTCGGGTAGGCCGCCTTCACCACGGGCCCGCCCGCGTCCTTGACGCGATCGTCGGTACCGAGGTTCGTGATGCCGATCCAGGCGGACTCGTCTGCCAGGGCGCGCACGACCTCGTTGTTCTGCGAGGCGAGCTTGAGCACGTTCGGCTTCAGCGACTTGAGGTACGCCTTGGCCCGCGAGATCTGGGCGCTGGTCATCGAGTACGGCTTTTTGGCACCCGTGGCCCGCGCCGCGATCGCCATCACGTCGGTCGGGATGTTCTCGAGCGAGATCTTCCCCGCGTACTTCTTGTCCAGGATCGCGTGCCAGGAGTCCGGCTTCGTCTTGACGTACTTGGGGTTGTAGTAGATCTGCACGGTCGACCACGAGAACGGGTAGGCCATGTAGTTCGAGCCGCTCTTCCAGAACGGGAACTCCCGCGCGAGCGAGAAGAGTTGCTTCGACACGGGCAGGTCGGCCAGGTCGAACGGCACGGTCAACCCGCTCTTCACGTACTTGGGCACCCAGAGGCCGTCCGCCGACACGACGTCGAACTGGCTGCCCGTCTGCTTGATCTTCAAGTATGCGTCGGCGTTGTCGCTGAACAGGGTCGGCCGGCCCCGCAGACCGGTCGCCTTCGCCACCGCCGCGAGCTGGTCGTTCGCGTAGTGGTCGGACCACGTGAGCATCGTCATCGTGGTCGCTTCCATCGACATCAGCCGCCCGAACGCGGGCCCGGCGAACGTGAGCCCGAGCGCCCCCGCTCCACCGGCCTTCAGCAGGTCGGCGCGGCTGAGCCGTCCTTCGGTCAAAGACACCTTATTCACCCTCCTCTGTCGACTCTTCGGGCAACAGCACTGCGTCTTCCCTGCTCCACCAGATGGCCACCTCCCTGTCAGGGCTGAGGTCGCGCGTGATCGCGCGGTCGCGCCCGAACTGCGCCGCGGTGATGGGCGCGTCGACCGCGTCGCAGCTCACTGCGACCCGGGTCTCACTACCGAGAAACGACGTCTTGACGATCCTGCCGCGGAGCGACGCCTCCGGCGCGTCGGCCGGGTCTCCGACGTGGACGGACTCGGGCCGCACCATCAGCGTCGCCTGGTTCCCTCCCGCCCAGCCATTCGCCTGGGCCGGTAGGGCACGTCCGTCGGGCAGGTAGACGGTCCCCCTCGACGCGTCACGGGCGTCCACGTCGAGGAAGTTGGACTCGCCGATGAAGTCGGCCACGAAGCGCGAGTTCGGCTTGAAGTAGATCTCGCTCGGCGTCCCGATCTGGCGAATGCGCCCCTCGCTCATCACGGCGATGCGCGTCGAGACGGACATCGCCTCCTCCTGGTCGTGCGTCACGTAGACGAACGTCGTGCCGACGTCGCGGTGGATCTGCGAGAGCTCGAGCTGGAGCCGCTTGCGCAGCTTGAGGTCGAGGGCGCCGAGCGGCTCGTCGAGGAGCAGCACCGCCGGACGGTTGACGAGCGCCCGCGCGACGGCGACGCGCTGCTGCTGGCCGCCCGAGAGCTGCGCCGGCAAGCGGTCGCCGAAGGTCTCGAGCCCGACGAGCGCGAGAGCCTCGCCAATGCGTCCCTCGGACTCCGAGGGCTTCACCCGTGCCATCTTCAAGCCGAAGCCCACGTTGGCCCGCACCGTCATGTGCGGAAAGAGCGCGTAGGACTGGAAGACCGTGTTGGCGCTCCGCCGGTGCGGCGGCAGCCGGTCGACGCGGCTGCCGCGGATGTAGATCTCGCCGGTGGTGGGAGCGACGAACCCGCCGATCAGGTTCAGCGTCGTCGTCTTGCCGCAGCCGGACGGGCCGAGCAGGCAGAAGAACTCGCCCTCGCCGATCTCGAGGTCCATCGCCTGCAGCGCCACGTGGCTGCCGTAGCGCTTGCTGACACCGCGTAGCGTGATCGCGCTCGGCTGCTGCGTGGTCATGGCGTGCAGCCGCAGGATTCGCGCGTGACGAGCGTGACGGGAACCTTCAGCTCGCGCCGGTCCGCCTCCCCGTCCTGCATCGCCTCGACGAGGAGGGCCGCGGCGGCGCTTCCGACCTTCATCGGGTCGTACGCGACAGCCGTCAGCGAGGGATCGAGCAGCTCGGCGAAGTAGGCGTCGTCGAACGTCGCCAGCGCGAGGTCGCCGGGGATCCGGACTCCGCGCTCCCGGCAGGCGAACATGCAGCCGAGAGCGAGCTCGACGCTCGAGGCGACCACGGCAGTGATCGGCGGGTCGGCGGCGAGCAGCTCGAGCGTGCCGTGCCGGCCGGCTTCGCTCGACCAGCGACCGCCGCGGAGATAGGCGTCCGGGACCGCCAGGCTGTGGCGTGCCATCGCCACGCGGAACGCGTCGAGCCGCTCGGAGCCGGATGTCTCGGCCAGCGAGCCGGTCAGCAGTGCGATCCGCCGGTGGCCGTGCGCGACCAGGTGGTCGACGAGGCGCTCGATGCCGTCCGCGTTGTCGAGGTGGACGCTGCCCTCGCCTGCGCCCGGCACGATGCTGTCGAAGAAGACGCAGGGCGTTCCCCGTCGCTCGACGGTCGCCTGAAACTGCTCTCGGTCGATGCCCACG
>JBKOYW010000105.1:0-4304 GCA_046744275.1 Actinomycetota bacterium | reverse complement strand
CCCTCGGCCGCGTCGACGGCCAGGCCCGGCGCGGGCGCCTTCTGCTCGAGGGAGGCGCCAGGACCACGGTCTACGTCGCCTGCCATGACGCCGACCGCACCGAGATCCGCCTGGCCGTCCTCGGCGGGCATGAGCGGCTGGAGCCGTGGTGCGCTCGCCACGGCGTGCAGGAGGCGATGGTCGGCGGCTTCTTCACGCGTCCGGAGGGCGTCCCGCTCGGCGAGGTACGCACGCACGGCGTGGAGCGCGAGTACGTCCCGGTGGAGGCGCCGTGGCACACCGTGCGCGCCTGTCTGCACGTCGAGGGCGGCGACGCGCGGATCGCGCGCCGCGACCGGATCGCGCCCGCGCCGCGGGGCGACCTGCTGCAGGCCGGCCCGCTGCTCGTCGCCGACGGCGCCGTGGCGTACGACGCCGACCGCGACGACGAGGGCTTCCGCGCGGCCGCGCACCAGTTCGACCCCGACCCAACGGTCGGCCGCCACCCGCGCGCCGCGATCGGACTCTCCGAGGGCCGCATCCTGGCGATCGCCTGCGACGGTCGCTCGGAACGCGAGGCCGGGCTGACGCTGTCCGAGCTCGCCCGCTTCATGGTCGCGCTCGGCTGCCGCCAGGCGCTCAATCTCGACGGCGGCGGCTCGACCGCGCTGGTCTCCGGCGGCCGGCTCCAGAACTTCCCGCGGCGCGACTTCGAGGTGCCCGAGCCGGGCGGCCGGCCGCTCTCGACCGCACTCGCATTCCACCAGGTCTGACGGCCTCTCGCGGGCCGTCTACTCGGCGGCTCCGCCGGGTATGGTCACGGCCTGGTCACATTTCGTTCACAACGACGGCGGGCCGTTATGGGGCTCGCGTTCTTCCCTCGCGGCGGGTCCGCGCACATGGCGCGCAATCTGGCGCGTGCGCTCGGCGGCGCCGGATGGGACGTCACGGTGCTGTCCGGCTCACTGACGAGGCCGGGCGAGCCCGGCGACGCCCGCGAGTTCTACGCCGGGCTCGACGTCCGGCCGGTCGACATGACTCGCGCGCTCGAGGCACGGGACCCGATGCGCGCCGATCCTCCGCTGCATCCCTCGTACGAGGACCGGCCGGGGGCGCCGGACCGCGTCTTCGCGTCCCTGGACGACGACGAGTACGAGCGCCAGGTCGTCTCCTGGTGCCGCGTGCTGCAATCGGTCGGGGCCGCCGACGCGGATGTCCTGCACCTGCACCACCTGACCCCTATCCACGAGGCCGCGGCCCGGGTCGCTCCCGGCGTGCCGATCGTCGGGCACCTGCACGGGACCGAGCTGCTGATGCTGGAGGCGATCGAGGCCGCTCCCGGACGCTGGGCGCACGCGGCGGCATGGGCCCACCGGATGCGCGGCTGGGCGGCCGCGTGCGAGCGGGTGATCGTGCTGTCCGAGAGCCAGCTCGCGCGCGCCGAGGACCTGCTCGGGCTCGAGGCCGACCGCTGCGTGCTGGTGCCGAACGGGTTCGACCCGGAGGCGTTCAACCCGCGCCACGTCGACCACGCGGCGCACTGGCGGCGCTACCTCGTCGACGAGCCGCGCGGCTGGGCTCCCGGCGAGGGCGCGGGCTCCGTGCGGTATGAACCGGCCGACCTGGCCGCGTTCGCCGACGGCAAGGGCGAGACGCCGGTGCTGCTCTACGTCGGCCGCTTCACGGAGGTCAAGCGCATCCCGCTGCTGATCGAGGCCTACGCCACCGCGCAGCCGGGGTTCGCCCGCCGGGCGCCGCTGGTGATCGTCGGCGGCTTCCCGGGCGAATGGGAGGGCGAGCACCCGCTGGAGACGATCCGGCGGGTGGGGGCGCAGGACGTCTTCCTGGCCGGCTGGCACGGCCACGACGAGCTGCCCGCGTTCCTCGCCGCCTCCGACGTCGTCGTGCTCCCGTCCGTGCGCGAGCAGTTCGGGCAGGTGCTGGTGGAGGGGATGGCCTGCGGCCTGCCGGCGATCGCCGTCGACGCCTGGGGCCCGGCCGGCATCGTGGAGCACGGCGAGACCGGATGGCTGGTCGAGCCCGACGACCACGTGTCCCTGGTCAACGCGCTGGTCCACGCGGTCAACTGCCCGACCGAGCGCGGTCGCCGCGGCGAGAACGCGGCCGTCGAGGCGCGGGAGCACTACTCGTGGCCGGCTTTGGCCGGCGAGGTGGCCGCGGTGTACGACGTCGTGCGTGGGGCCGCTCGGCGGGATCTAACGACGGCTGGGTAGGCTCGCTTACGCAGCGCAGTTGACGTTCGCCGAGGCTCGCCGATCGCATCGATTTCGTGCCGGCACGCAACAACGTTGCGCGGAACGTGCCGGTCGAGGCGGTGATCGCTGCAAATCGCGCACGAACCCAACGCACGGCCGAGGACAGTCGCCTGGCCCGCTGCTACCTTTCCGGCCTCCCGCGTAGTACCTCACGCCGCCGCCCCACGGGAGCGAGATGCCTCGGATGCAACGGCCGACCGGACCGGTCGGCCTCTACGACCCCACATACGAGCACGATGCATGCGGTGTCGCGTTCGTGGCGCGCCTGAGCGGCGAGCACACGCACGAGACCGTCCAGCGCGCGATCATCGCCCTGGAGAACCTCGAGCACCGCGGCGCCGCGGGGGCCGACCCGAACACCGGCGACGGCGCCGGGATCCTGCTCCAGATGCCCGACGAGCTGATGCGGGGCCTGATCGGGCAGGACCTGCCGCCCCCGGGCGCCTACGGCGTCTGCGTCTGCTTCCTGCCGCAGGACGAGGCCCGCCGCGCGGAGCTCGAATCCCTGCTCGAGCAGGCCGTCGAGGGAGAGGGCCAGCGCGTCGTCGGCTGGCGCGACATCCCGGTCGACAAGGACTACGTCGGCATCACCGCCAACTTCTACGCGCCCTACATCAAGCACCTGATCGTCGCCGCCGAGGGCCCGCTCGCCCACGACCGCGACGCCTTCGAGCGCAAGCTCTACGTGATCCGCCGCGTGGCGGAGATCGCCGCTGGCCCGGAGCTCGTGATCCCGTCGTTCTCGAGCCGCACGCTGGTCTACAAGGGGATGCTCACGTCGCCGCAGCTGCTCGGCTACTACCCCGACCTCCAGGACCCGCGCACGAAGTCCGCGCTCGCGCTCGTCCACTCGCGGTTCAGCACGAACACGTTCCCGAGCTGGGAGCTCGCGCATCCGTACCGGATGATCGCCCACAACGGCGAGATCAACACGCTGCGCGGCAACGTCAACTGGATGCGCGCGCGCGAGTCGCAGCTCGCGTCCGACCTGTTCGGCGACGACCTGCCGAAGATCCTGCCGGTCGTCCGCCCCGGCGGGTCGGACTCGGCGACGTTCGACAACGTGCTCGAGCTGCTCACGCTCGCCGGCCGCAGCGTCCCGCACGCGGTGATGATGATGATCCCCGAGGCCTACCAGGGCCGCGAGGATCTGCCGGAGGACCTGAAGGGCTTCTACGCCTTCCACAGCTGCCTGATGGAGCCGTGGGACGGCCCGGCCGCGGTCGCGTTCACCGACGGCCGCGTGATCGGCGCCACGCTCGACCGCAACGGCCTGCGCCCGGGCCGCTGGCTGGAGACCAAGGACGGCTGGGTCGTGCTCGGCTCGGAGACCGGCGTGATCGACGAGCCGCCCGAGAACGTCCTGCGCAAGGGCCGGCTGCAGCCGGGCAACATCTTCCTCGTCGATCTCGCCCGCGGCCGCATCGTCGAGGACGGCGAGGTCAAGCGCGAGATCGCAGGGCAGCAGCCGTACGGCGAGTGGTTCGAGCGGGGCATCGTGAACCTCTCCGACCTGCCCGACCGCGAGCCCGCGCACGGCCAGACCGAGCCGCTGCGCTCGCTCCAGTTCGCGTTCGGCTACACGCAGGAGGACATGAAGGTCCTGCTGGCGCCGACCGCCGCCAGGGCGGAGGAGCCGATCGGCTCGATGGGCAACGACCTCACGCTCGCCGTGCTGAGCGACAGCCACCCGCCGCTCTTCTCGTACTTCAAGCAGCTCTTCGCGCAGGTCACGAACCCGCCGATCGACCCCATTCGCGAGGCGATCGTGATGAGCGTCACGACCGGCGTCGGCTCCGAGCGCAACCTGCTCGACGAGACGCCCGAGCACGCTCGCCAGCTCGCGATGGACACGCCGATCCTGCGCAACTTCGAGCTCGAGAAGCTGCGCCAGGTCGACAGCTCGGTGTTCCGCGCCCGCACGATCGACCTCACCTGGCCCGTCGCCGAGGGCCCGCAGGGCATGGATGCCGCGCTCGAGCGCATCTGCGCGGAGGCGAGCGCGGCGCTGACCGAGGGCGTCAACGTGCTGATCCTGTCCGACCGCGC
>JBKOYW010000479.1:0-2956 GCA_046744275.1 Actinomycetota bacterium | reverse complement strand
GTGCGCGGGCGCTGGCCGGCCTCGCGCGCGAGCTCGCGCCGCGGCTGCCGGTGCGGGTCGCGCTCCACACCGACCACTGCCCGCCTGAGCACGTCGACGACTTCCTCCGCCCGCTGCTCGCCGCCTCGCGCGAGCGCGTCGCGCGTGGCGAGCCGCCGCTCTTCAACTCGCACATGTTCGATGGCTCGACGCTGCCGCTCGAGGAGAACCTGCGGATCGCCCGGGAGCTGCTCGACGAGTGCCGGGAGGCGGGCATCGTGCTCGAGGTCGAGTGCGGAGTGGTGGGCGGCGAGGAGGACGGCATCGGCGGAGACGTTGAGGCCGAGCGGCTCTACACGACGACCGAGGACCTGCTGCGGGTCGCCGAGGTGCTCGGGACCGGCGACCGCGGCCGCTACCTGCTGGCCGCGACGTTCGGCAACGTCCATGGCGTCTACGCGCCCGGCCACGTCACGCTGCGGCCCGAGATCCTGCGCGCGGGGCAGGAGGCGCTCGGCGACCGCCCGCGGTTCGCCTACGTCTTCCACGGCTCGAGCGGCACCGCGCCGGCCGAGCTGGCGGAGGCGATCTCGTACGGCGTCGTGAAGGTCAACGTCGACACCGATCTCCAGTACGCGTTCACGCGCGCGGTCGCGCACCACGTCTTCACGCGCTACGACGGCGTCCTCCGCGTCGACGGCGAGATCGGGGAGAAGCACGCCTACGACCCGCGCACCTGGGGCCTCGTGGGGGAGGCCGCCATGGCGGCGCGGGTCGTGGAGGCGTGCCGGGAGCTGGGCTCGGCGGGACGGTCGCTAAGCGGCTAGGCGGTGCTCATGCGGGTCCGGCGCGGCGATCCGGCTTGGTCACGCCCGGAGGTTGACGTTCCGTCGGCCGTGGGGCGGCCAGACGCGACGCTCCGGCCATTGCCGGGTCCGGCGGCGGGGGCCAGCATGGACGGCATGACCGCCATCGACGCCCTGGCCACCGACGAGCTCCAGGACCTCGCGCACCGCCATCTGCTGATGCACTTCACCCGCAACGGCGCCTTCGGGCCCGGCGGGAGCAGGCTGCTGGTGCTCGAGCGCGGCGAGGGGCCGTACGTGTTCGACACGGACGGCAAGCGCTACCTGGACGGCCTGAGCTCGCTGTTCTGCTGCCAGATCGGCTACTCGTTCGGCGAGGAGATGGCGGCGGTCGCGGGCGAGCAGCTCTCGACGCTCGCCTTCAACACCAACTGGGGCACCGCCCACCCGCCCGCGATCAAGCTGGCCGCGGCGCTGGCCGAGCGCGCGCCCGGCGACCTCAACCGCGTGTTCTTCACATGCGGCGGCTCGGAGTCCGTCGAGGCCGCGTGGAAGATCGTCCGCCAGCACTACCTGGCCAAGGGCGAGCCGCAGCGCACCAAGGCGATCGCCCGCGAGATCGCCTACCACGGCGTCACGCTCGGCGCGCTCTCGTTCACCGGCGTGCGCCCGATGAAGGAGCCGTTCGGGCCGTCGCCGATCCCGGTCGTGCGGGTCTCGAACACGAACGGCTTCCGTCACGAGCTCGAGCACGACCCGGCCGCGCATTGCGCCCGGCTGCTCGAGGAGATGGAGCGCACGATCGTCGAGACCGGGCCCGAGACCGTGGCGATGATCATCGCCGAGCCGGTCCAGAACGCCGGCGGCGCGTTCGTCCCGCCGGAGGGCTACTGGGCCGGCCTGCGCGCGATCGCCGACCGCTACGGGATCGCGCTGGTCGCCGACGAGGTCATCACCGGGTTCGGCCGCTTCGGCGAGTACTTCGCGTCCGCCCGCTACGGGCCGGCGCCCGACGTCATCACGCTCGCCAAGGGCCTCACCTCCGCGTACGCGCCGATGGGTGCCGTGGTCGTGTCCGACCGGATCGCCGAGCCGCTGTACGAGGACGGCCGGATGCTGCTGCACGGGATCACGTTCGCCGGCCATCCGATGGCCGCAGCGGTCGCGCTGCGCAACATCGAGATCTTCGAGCGCGAGGGCGTGCTGGAGAACGTGCGCGCGCACGAGGGCTACCTGCGCGAGCGGCTCGGGGAGCTGCGCGAGCGCGTGCCGATCGTCGGCGACGTCCGCGGCGACGGCTACTTCTGGGCGCTCGAGCTGGTCCGCGACGCTGAGCTCACCCGCTTCACGGCCGAGGAGCGCGAGCGGCTGCTGCGCGGCTTCCTGGCCGGCCGGCTGCTCGAGGAGGGCCTGATCGCCCGGGCCGACGACCGTGGCGACGCCGTCCTTCACCTCGCGCCGCCGCTGATCTGCGGCCGCCGCGAGCTGGACGAGCTGGTGCAGAAGACCGAGGCCGTGCTCGCCGACGCCTCCGAGAAGTTCTTCGTGGGCTAGGGGGTGCCCAACGGGACATCGCTCCACACGGAATGGCCGGTTGGGCGGGGCTCCGTCGTGATACATCACGACGCCCACGGCTGGTGGCTGCGCGAGGCGGGCGGCGCGGAGCCGGTCGCGCCGGCCTCCGGCGACCTCGACGCCGACGTGGTGGTGATCGGCGGCGGCTACGCCGGCATGTGGACGGCGTGGAACCTGCTCGAGCGCGGCGCCCGCGTGGTGCTGCTGGAGGCCGGCGTCTGCGGCCACGGGCCGAGCGGGCGCAACGGCGGCTTCTGCGAGACGCTGTGGTCGAACCTGCCGTCGCTGCGCGAGCGCTTCGGCGACGAGCGCGCGCTGGCGGCATGCGAGGCGTCGTCGGAGAGCGTGCGGGCGATCGGCGAGTGGTGCGAGGCCGAGGGCGTCGACGCCTGGTTCCGGCCCGGCGGGTTCGTCGAGACCTCGACCAGCGAGGCGCAGGACGCGGTGATCGACGAGATCGTGGCGGCCGGCGCCGCGGTCGCGCCCGGCAGAGTCATCCCGCTCGACGCGGACGCGGTGCGCGCGCGCTGCGAGTCGCCGCGCTTCCGCCGCGGCCTGCTCGTCCGCGACGACGCGACCGTGCACCCGGCGCGGCT
>JBKOYW010000412.1:0-8963 GCA_046744275.1 Actinomycetota bacterium | reverse complement strand
GGTCATAGCGCGTGCGGTCGTCGAGAGGGTGCCCCATCGCCGCGGGGAGTGTAGGAGGCTCTCAGGCCGACTTGGCGGCGCGGCCGGGCGCCTCTTCGGGCGCCTCGGTGACGAGCGTCGGCTTGACGCCGCGCTCGACGGTCTCCTTGGTCACGACGCACTTCTTGACGTCGCGCCGCGAGGGCAGCTCGAACTGCACCTCGAGCAGGATCTCCTCGATGATCGAGCGCAGGCCGCGCGCGCCGGTCTCGCGCTCGAGCGCCTTGTCGGCGACCGCCTTCAGCGCGTCGGCGGAGAACACGAGCTCGATCCCGTCGAACGCGAAGAAACGGTGGAACTGCTTGACGATCGCGTTGCGCGGCTCGGTCAGGATCGTGATCAGGTCATCGCGCGAAAGCTGGTGCACGGCCGACGCGACCGGCAGGCGGCCGATGAACTCCGGGATCAGCCCGTACTGCATGAGGTCCTCGGGCAGCGCGCGCTCGAACAGCTCGCCGAGGTCGCGGTCGGCCTTCGACTCGATGCTGGCGCCGAAGCCGACGCCCTTGTGGCCGATCCGGCGCTCGATCACCTTGTCGAGGTTCGCGAACGCGCCGCCGCAGATGAACAGGATGTTCGTCGTGTCGATCGTCAGGAACTCCTGGTGCGGGTGCTTGCGCCCGCCCTGCGGCGGGACGCTCGCCGTCGTCCCCTCGAGGATCTTCAGCAGCGCCTGCTGGACGCCCTCGCCTGACACGTCGCGCGTGATCGACGGGTTGTCGGCCTTGCGCGCGATCTTGTCGACCTCGTCGATGTAGATGATCCCGGTCTCGGCCTTCTTGACGTCGTAGTCCGCGGCCTGGATGAGCTTGAGCAGGATGTTCTCGACGTCCTCGCCGACGTAGCCGGCCTCGGTCAGCGCCGTGGCGTCGGCGATCGCGAACGGCACGTTGAGGATCCGCGCGAGCGTCTGCGCGAGCAGCGTCTTGCCGCAGCCGGTCGGGCCCAGGAGCAGGATGTTGGACTTCTGGAGCTCGATGTCCGAGTCGTCCGCCTGCATCATCTGCACGCGCTTGTAGTGGTTGTAGACCGCGACCGAGAGCGTGCGCTTGGCCTGCTCCTGCCCGACGACGTACTCGTTGAGGACGCCGTAGATCTCCTTCGGCTTCGGCAGGTTGTCGATGTCGAACGAGGGCGGAGCGGTCAGCTCCTCGTCGATGATCTCGTTACAGAGATCGATGCACTCGTCGCAGATGTAGACGCCCGGGCCGGCGATCAGCTTCTTGACCTGGCGCTGCGACTTGCCGCAGAAGGAGCAGAGGAGCTGTTCGTTGGAGTCGGTGGGCCGGGCCATGATCCGTCTCCCTCAGTGCTCGGAGATCACCCTGTCGATGATGCCGTACTTCGTGGCTTCATCCGAGCTCATGAAGTAGTCGCGCTCGGTGTCCTGCTTGACCTTGTCGATCTCCTGACCCGTGTGGTCGGCGATGATCTCGTCGAGCCGGCGGCGGAGGTCGATCACCTCGCGGGCGTGGATCTCGATGTCGGTGGCCTGGCCCTGGAAACCAGAGGAGACCTGGTGGATCAGGATCTTCGCGTTCGGCAGCGCCATCCGCTTGCCCTTCGCGCCGCCCGCGAGCAGCAACGCCCCCATCGACATCGCGATGCCGACGCAGATCGTCTGCACGTCGGGCTTGATGAATTGCATCGTGTCGTAGATCGCGAGCCCCGCGTAGACCGAACCGCCCGGTGAGTTGATGTAGAGCGAGATGTCCTTGTCGGGGTCCTCGGCCTCGAGATGCAGCAGCTGGGCGACGATCAGGTTCGCGATCTGGTCGTCGACCGGCGTGCCGAGGAACACGATGCGCTCGTTCAGCAGGCGGGAGTAGATGTCGAACGCACGCTCCCCACGGGAGGTCTGTTCGACGACCATCGGTACGAGTGGGCTCACGGTCCTCGCTTCGTTTCGCTTCGGGCGCTCGAGTCCTGCTCAGCTTCTGGGCTGGGAGCCCGGCGACAGCCTAGCAATCGATGACCGCCGTCTTTCCCGGTCTTGCGACTAGGAACCCGGCGTCCAGATCTGGCCCGTCGAGCCGCTCCTGGCGCGCTCGGACTCACCCGGCGTCCACAGCTTGTCGCGGGCCTGCGCCTGCTCGATCGAGATCGGCTTCGCCGCCTCCGCGACGAGGTCGATCGCCTTGCGCTGGGCGAGGTCCTGCTTGAGCGTCTCGAGCCGCCCGGAGGACTTCAGCCGCTCGAGCAGCTTCTTGGGCGACGTCCGGCCCCCGCCCTCGGCGGCGGCCTGCTCGACGGCCTCGAGGACCTCCTCGTCGCTCGGCTCGATCCCCTCGGCCTCGATGATCGCGGCGAGTACCGCCTCGCGCCGCAGCGCCTGCTCGGCGTCCGGCTTGCTCTGCGCGATTATCTCGTCCTCGCCGCGGCCGGCGATCCGCAGATACGCGTCGCGCGAGATCCCCTGGTGGGCGAGCGAGTGCAGCATCGAGTCCCACAGCTCGCGCGCGCGGGCCTCGACGAGCGCCTCGGGGACGTCGACATTGGCGGCCTTGACGGCCGAGTCAAGCGCCGCCTCGCGGAACTCCGCGTCGATCTGGGCGCCGTCGACCTCGGCGAGGCGCGCGCGGATGTCGTCGCGCAGCTCGTCGAGCGTGTCGAAGCCGGCCTCGGCCGCGAGATCGTCGTCGAGCTCGGGCAGCTCCTTCGCCTTGACCTCCTTGACCGACACCGCGAACTGCGCCTCGTTGCCGGCCAGCTCGGTCGCCGGGTAATCGCCCGGGAAGGTCACGGTGACCGTTCGCTCGTCGCCGGCGGCGGCGCCCTCGAGCTGGTCCTCGAAGCCGGGCACGAGCCGGCCGGAGCCGAGCTCGACCATCTGGTCGCGTCCCTCGCCGCCGGCGAACGGCTCGCCGTCGAGCGTGCCCCGGTAGTCCATGACCACGAAGTCGCCGGACGCCGCGGGGCGTTCTACGGTGTCGAGCCGCGCCGACCGCTCGCGCAGCCGATCGAGCTCCTCGGCGATCGCCTCGTCGGAGACGCCGGCCTCGCGGCGGCCGACTTCGAGGCCCTTGTAGTCGCCGAGCTCGGCCTTCGGCCGCACGCCGATCTCGATCGAGAACTTCAGCGGCTCGCCCTGGCTGGGCAGGTCGCCGAGGTCGAGCTGCGGCTCGCCGACGGGCACCACGCGCGCAGCGTCGATCGCCGCCGTGTACCAGAGGGCGATGGAGTCGCGCACCGCCTCGTCGAGCACGGCGTCGCGCCCCATCCGCTGCACGATCACGGGCGCGGGCGCCTTGCCGGCCCGGAATCCCGGGACGCGCAGGTTGCGGCCGAGGCGCTGCGCAGCCTGCGCGACGCGCCGTTCGACCTCCTCGGCCGGCACCTCCGCCTGCACGCGCACGCGCGACTCGGGGAGCTCGGTGACAGTGGTTTGAAGCTCGACGGGCAAGTTCGATCTCGGTCGCCCGGATGGCGACCGTTGGTCTCAGAACTGCCGGCTGGACACCGGCAGGGGCATCACTGTACAACCGGGCGTCTTGCTCGCTTGGCTCTACACCGGCCCGCTCGGCCACCTCGTCGCCGGCGTCTGCGACTGGGTCGTGCTGCTGGTGCGGTCGCGTCGCTGACACAGTGTCGGCAGAGGATCTCCCATCACCGGCATCGCCGAGCAGACCAACCTGCTCGCCCTCAACGCCGCCAGCGAGGCCGCCCGCGCCGGCGAGCAGGGCCGCGGCTTCGCGGTCGTGGCCGAGGAGGTCCGCAAGCTGGCCGAGGAGTCCCAGGACGCCGCCGGCCAGATCGCCGGGCTGATCGGCGAGATCCAGGCCGAGACCCAGAAGGTCGTCGGCGTCGTCGCCGAGGGCGCCCAGCGCACCGAGGACGGCGTCGCCACCGTCGAGCAGACCCGCGCCGCCGTCGAGCAGATGAGCGACCAGATCTCCGAGATCGCCGCCGCAGCCCAGCAGATCTCCGGCGAGACCCAGCAGATGGAGACCAGCATCGGCGAAGTCGCCAGCGTCGCCGAGCAGTCCTCCGCTTCGGCCGAGCAGTCCTCCGCGTCGGCCGAGCAGTCTCCGCCAGCACCCAGCAGACCAGCGCCTCCACCGAGGAGATCGCCGCCAGCGCCCAGGAGCTGGCCCGCACCGCCGAGCGCCTCCAGGAGCTCGTCGGCCGCTTCCAGCTCGCCTAGGGACCGACTGCTACCCACCGGCGTTCATACGGACGCCGGTGGGTAGTCCCCAAGGTATGAAAACGGTCGCCTGGGAGGCTCCCGAGCTCAGCGCCCTGCTCGAGCACGGCCGCGAGCGCGGCTGCGTCGAGGAGTCCGAGCTGTCCCGTGCCGTCGAGGCGCTCGATCTCGACCAGGAGCAGGTCGAGGCGATCGCCGAGCGCCTCCAGGAGGAGGGCGTGGAGGTCAACGACGACTGCGGGCACCGGAGCACGGCCCTGACCGCGGTGTCGAACCGCGAGCTGGCCGGCTACACCACCGACGCGCTCCAGCTCTTCCTCAACGAGGCCGGCCGCCACCGGCTGCTGACCCCGGATGAGGAGATCGAGCTCGCCAAGGCGGTCGAGCGCGGCGATCTCGACGCCAAGGAGCGCCTAATCACCTCCAACCTGCGGCTCGTGGTCTCGATCGCCCGCAAGTACCAGGGCGCCGGCGAGCTGACCCTGCTCGACCTGATCCAGGAGGGCATGTTCGGCCTTATCCGCGCGGCCGAGAAGTTCGACTGGCGCAAGGGCTTCCGCTTCTCCACCTACGCGACGCTGTGGATCCGCCAGGCGATCGGCCGCGCGCTCGACGAGCGCGGCCGGACGATCCGGCTGCCGATCAACGTCGCGCAGCGCGAGCGCCGGATCGCCGCCGCCGAACGCGACCTCTCGACGCGTCTCGGCCGAACGCCGACCGTGGAGGAGATCGCGGCCGAGGCGAAGGTCGAGCCCGAGCAGGTGCTCGAGCTTCGCGAGGTGGCGCGCAAGGTCACCAGCCTCGAGCGCCCGCTCGGCGACGATGACGGCGGCGAGATCGGCGACCTGCTGCCGGGCCGCGAGCCGGCGCCAGAGGAGGAGGTCGAGCTGGCGCTCGCCCAGGAGACCGTGCGCGAGGTGGTGCGATCGCTGCCCGAGCGCGAGCGCGAGGTCATCCAGATGCGCTTCGGGCTCGACGGCGACCGCGAGCCGGTCTCGATCCGCGAGGCCGCCGAGCGGCTCGACCTGCGGCCGAACGAGGTGCGCCGGATCGAGCAGCGCGGGCTCGAGGAGCTCGCCCTGAGGCGCGAGCTCGCCGCACTGCGCGAGGCCGCGTGATCTGGAACCATTCCAAATTGTCCGGCAAGGCCAACGAAGGGGGCCCCACGTGATCCTGCGAGTCGATCGCCTGCAGGTCGAGCTGCCTGCACCGTCAGATCCCGACCCCGCCGCCGCCGCACACGTCCAGGAGTTGCTCGGCGGGCGGTTCGGCGAGATGTCGACGCTGATGAACTACACGTACCAGTCGTTCAACTTCCGCGGACGGCAGAAGGCGAAGCCGTTCTACGACCTGATCGCCAACATCGCGACCGAGGAGTACGGCCACATCGAGCTGGTGTCGGCCGTGATCAACGGGCTGCTGACCGGAGCGTCCGACGGCGCGGACCTCACGGACAGCCCGCTCCGCCGCAACAAGGACGGCGCCGGCATCCGCCACCACTGGATCAACAGCGGCTTCGGCGCGCTGCCGGTGAACTCGCTCGGCCAGGGCTGGAACGGCGAGTACGTCTTCAACTCCGGCGACCTCGTGCTCGACCTGCTGCACAACTTCTTCCTGGAGAACGGCGCGCGGATGGCGAAGATCCGCGTGTACGAGACGACCAACCACCCGATCGCGCGGCGCATGCTCGGCTACCTGTTCGTGCGCGGCGGCGTGCACGCGCTCGCGTACGCGAAGGCGCTCGAGGAGCTGACCGGCGTCGACGTCAAGAAGATGCTGCCGATCCCGAACATCCCCGACGCCGACTTCAAGGAGGCGCGCGAGTTCATCGACCAGGGGATGCACGGCAAGCTGTACCGCTTCTCGGAGACCGACTTCGAGGGCATCCGCCAGGTGTGGACCGGCACGCACCCGCTCGACGGCACGCCGCTCGAGGTCGTCGACGGGCTGCCGCCGACGGCGGCGCCGACGCCGGCGGACCTGCCGGAGGAGCCGGCGGTGTCGTCGCCCGGGCTGCACCCCGGCGAGATCGCCGAGGTGGTTCAGCGGCTGATGAAGAACATGTAGCGCCGTTGCGCTATGCGGGCGCGCCGTCGGCAGCGAGGGCGGCCGCCCGCGTGGCGTACAGCCGGAAGCGCTGCGTCAGGTTCGTCATCTCGAGCAGCCGGCGCACCGGGCCGTCGGGCGCGACGACCTCGAGGCTGGTGCCGGACTCGTCGAGCTGCGCGGCGGCCTTGAGGATCGTCCCGAGCGCGGTCGAGTCGATGAACGCCACCTCGGAGAGGTCGAGCACGAGCCGGCCGCCGGGGCTCGCGGACGCGAACGCGAGCACGGTCGACAGCCGCGGGGTCGCCGAGATGTCGAGCTCGCCGGAGGCGACGACCAAGTGGCCGCGGTCGATGGGGTCGTGATCGATCTGGTAGTCCACGGGCGCGGGGTCCCTACCCATCAGCGTCGCTCCCTATTCTCCACCCTCGGCGCCGCTGCCCTCCGGCGCCGGATCGGCGCCGAAGCCTCCGACCGCCTCGGAGCCGCCGAGATACACATGCTGGTGACCGTACCCGGTTGCGATGTTGATCGCATCAAGTTGCGTCGCGGCGACCGACCAGGTACGCACCGCGAGGTTGCGCTGCTCCCGCGCCCGCTCGAGCAGCGCGGCCCTTGCGGCGGGCTGCGCCAGCGCCAGCCGGTAGCTCTCGACCGACTCGTTCAGCGTGTCGAGCGAGGCCGCGAAGCCTCCGCGGGCGACGTTCGTGCCGGTCTCGCCCGACACCGTTTCGGCGAAGAACTCGTTCTCCTCACGAACCGTGCGGCGCCAGCCCTCGACGGCGCTCGCCTTCGCCAGCGGCCCGAGCTTGTCGTCCTCGCCCGGCGGGAACGTCCGGCCGAGGCCGGACAGCACCGGGCCGAGCGCATCGACGGTGCCGCGCATGGTGTCGGTGAGCTGCTGCACCTGCTCCTTGTCGCGCACCTGCGTCTGCTCGCGCAGCTTCGCGGCCTCGCTCTGGACCTCCTCGTCGAACGCCTGGTCCGCGCTGGCCTGGGGATCCTCGTCCGAGCCGGACGCGATCACGACGCCGACGGCGCCGAGCGGGATCAGCACGAGCGCCGCGACCAGGACGCCGAGCCAGAACGGCCGGCGGCCGCGTGCCTCGGTCGGCGCGGGAGCCGGCTGCTGACGCTGCCGGGCCTTCTTGACGCTCCGCTTCGCCACGGCGGAGCAGCGTAACCGCTAGGCCCTTGCGGTCACACCACGCAGCCGGTTGGGCACTTCGTCGTCGAACGTCTCGAAGAAGCCGCCGACGACGTCCTCGAGCTCGCCCATGCCGTCGGCGCAGAAGAGGATCGGCTGGTACTTCGTGATGTCGTACTCCTGCGTGGCCATCGCGAGGATGTCGAGCGGGCGCAGGTCGGCGCCGCGGAACTCCTCGATCTCGCCGTAGGAGGACAGGATGCCGGCGCCGTAGGCGCGCACCTCGCCCTCCTCGCGCATGACGCCGAACTCGATCGTGAACCAGAAGACGTCGGCCAGGAACTGGAGCGCATCGTCGGTCTCGACGCGCTGGGCGGCGAGGCCGGCCTGGCGCTTGATCTCGGCGAAGCGCGGGCCGGCGAGCAGGTTGCCGTGGCCGACGACCTCGTGGATGAGGTCCGGCTCGGGCGTGTAGAGCGGCATCGCGCCGTGGCGGATGTACTGCGTCGAGTGGAACACCCGGTCGCCGAGCGCGCCGAGGAAGTCGCGCAGCGGGACCAGCCCGGCCGCGGCGTGGTAGGTCCAGCCGGTCAGCGGCTCGAGCCCCGCGGTCACCTCGTCGAGCTGCGGGATATGGTCGACCGGCAGCGCGAGCGTGGCGGCCGCCTCCTGGAACTCGCGGCACGCGTACTTTGCGTGCTTGGGCGCCAGTTCGCGCGAGACGATCCGCCAGACCTCGTGCTCGGCGTCGGTGTACTCGATCCGCGGCGTGGGCAGGCCGGGCCGCCAGGCGACCGCCTGCGCGGCGATGTGGTTGCGCCGCTCGCGGTAGACGGGATCGCAGGCGCCGGGATGGTCGCCCGCGAGCTCGACGGTGACCGATCCGTCCTCGTTCTCGGTGACCGGCGAGTACAGCTGGGCTTCCTCGAACATGTCGCCCCGATCTACCGCTCGGCGCTCGCGCGCGCAATCGAGACGGCATAGAGTGGGCGCGACGTGCAACGTCCAGTCCGTCTCGACGAGCTGGATCGCAAGATCCTTGATCACCTGGAGCGCGACGGCCGAGCGACGCTGGCCGATGTCGGCGACGCCGTCGGCCTCTCCGCCTCGGCAGTCAAGCGGCGGGTGGACCGCCTCCAGGAGACGGGCGTGATCGTGGGCTACGCGGCGATCATCGACCCGCAGGCGCTAGGCGACCGGCTCGAGGCGTTCGTCGAGCTCTACTGCGCCGACAGCGTCGCCCCGGGCGATCTGCTCGCCTCGGTCGCGGGCCTCGACGCGGTGATCGCCGCCCACACCGTCGCCGGCGACGCCGACGCGGTCGTCCGGGTGCGCGTCGAGGGCATCGAGGAGCTCGAGCGCACGATCGAGCAGCTGCGTCGCGACCCGAAGGTGATGCGGACGCGCACGATGGTCGCGCTCTCGACGCTGGTCGAGCGCCCATAGTTCCCGCCGTCGCCGCGCTCGAGTGTGCGCTCGCGCACGGACTGGCGGCAGCCGCGTAACGACCGCACCGTCCGGTAGTAAATGTGGGCATGGCGGACGAACTCCGCGCGCTGACCCGGTTGGCCTTCGAGGAGGTGGGGC
>JBKOYW010000404.1:0-3616 GCA_046744275.1 Actinomycetota bacterium | reverse complement strand
GGGCGACGAGCTGAGGCTGAAGGAGCGCTACGGGCTCGAGTACCTGGTGCCCGACCCGTTCGCGCACGTCGCGTTCCCCGACGGCCGGCAGCTGACCGCGTGGATGGACCTGGATCGCACCGTCGAGGAGATCTCGCGGTTCTCGATGGCGGACGGCGAGGCGTACCGCCGCCTGCTGGCCGAATACGACGAGGTCAAGCACATCTTCTCGGCCGGCACGTTCAACCCGCCCGGTTTCGGCCCGTCGGTCGAACAGCTCCTGCGCGAGCACCCGCGCGGCAACGTCTGGCTGCGGCGGCGCGTGCTCAGCGCCTGGGATGTGATCCGGCACGAGTTCGAGAGCCCGCATGTCCAGGGCTTCCTGCTCTGGCAGGCCTACCAGACGCTCGTCCCGATCGAGTCGCCGGGATCGGGGCCGCTCGCGTACTCGATCGTGTTCGGCCGCCAGCGCCGGAGCTGGACGATCCCGCGCGGCGGCTCCGGGAAGCTCACCGACGCGCTGGTGGACTGCATCGTCGACCACGGCGGCACCGTGCTGTGCGGGAAGCGCGTGAACCGGCTGGTGATCGAGAACGGCCGCTGCGCGGGCGTGGAGACCGAGGACGGCGACCGGTTCCTGGCGCACGAGGCGGTCGTCTCCACAATCCATGTCAAGCACCTGCTCGAGATGGCGCCGGCCGAGCTGTGGCCCGACGACTTCCGGTACGGCATCGACACGTTCGACATCGGCGTGCCGGCCATGGGCGTCTACATGGCGACGACCGCCGCGCCGGTGTTCGAGACGCCGGGCGGCCCGCGAACGGCGGTCTCCGCAGGGCTCGCCGGCTTCCCGCAGGACGCGCTCGACTACGGCCGCGCGCTCGCGGACGGCCGCTACGTCGAGGACCCGGCGTGGATCCTCGTCGCCACGCCGACGCTCGAGGATCCCTCGCGCGCGCCGGAGGGCCGGCACACGGTCAAGCTCCTGTCCGCGCAGTCCTACGGCTTCGAGGAGCGCAAGGAGTCGCAGGCGCGGCGGCAGCTCGAGCGCCTGCACGCAGTGGCGCCGAACTTCGGCGCCGGCGTGATCCTCGACATGCTCGTCAAGGCGCCCGAGGACATCGAACGAGCGAACGAGCACATGATCCACGGGACGTTCCACGGCGGGAACCGCACGCTCCCGCAGAGCGGGCCGCTGCGACCGGCGCCGGGCTGGGCCCAGCACCGGATGCCGATCCCCGGCCTCTACCAGACGGGCGGCACGACCCACCCGGGCGGCTCGATCACCGGCGCGCCCGGCCGCAATGCCGCGATGGTCCTCCTGCAGGACCTCGGCACGAGCATCGAGGAGGTGGTCGATGCCGGACGCGCGCGTGCAGGCAGCCGTTGACCACTGGGCGCCGCGGTTCATCCAGGCGGGGGTCGACGCGAACGACTTCGCCCGCACGACCGCGCGCGTCGAGCGCTGGGAGGACTGGCTCGGCGCCTGGTGCTCGATGGCCGAGGAGCACGAGGCGCTGGCGCGCGAGGCCGAGGCGGCCGGGCGGACGGTGACCGCCGGCGAGGCCTGGCTGCGCGCCGCGGTCTGCTTTCACTTCGGCAAGTTCGTGTGGGTGCTCGACGAGGCGCGCAGCCGCGCCGCCGCCGAGCGCGCGGTCGCCGCGCTGCGCAACGCCCATCGCCTTCTCGATCCGGACGCCGAGCGCATCGAGGCCCCGCTCGACGGCGCTGCCGTGATCGCCAACCTGCGGCGGCCGCAAGGGGCCTCGCGGCCGCCGCTGGTTCTTCTCATCGCCGGGCTGGACTCCACGAAGGAGGAGTTCTTCCTGCTCGAGAACCTGTTCCACGCGCGCGGGATGGCGACGCTGTCGGTCGACGGGCCCGGGCAGGGCGAGGCCGGCTACGCGCTCCCGCTGCGGCACGACTACGAGGTCGCGGCCACCGCGATCCTCGACGCCGTCGCCGGCCGCGACGACCTCGATCTGGAGCGGGTCGGCGCCCTGGGCGTCAGCCTCGGCGGCTACCACGCGCCGCGGGCGGCGGCGTTCGAGCCGCGGATCCGCGCCGTGGCGGGCATCAGCGGCCCGTTCTGCTTCGGCGAGATCTGGGACACGCTGCCGCAGCTCACGCGCGAGACGTTCGTGCACAAGTCGCGCGCAGCGGACGAGGAGGACGGCCGGCGGCGGGCGTACGAGCTCGACCTGACCGGCGTGCTCGAGCGGCTCGAGGCGCCCGCCCTGTTCGTTACCGGCAAGCTCGACCGGCTGATCCCGTGGGAGCAGACCCAGCGTGCCGCCGAGGCCGCCCCGCGCGGCGAGTTCGTCGTGTTCGAGGACGGCAACCACGTGTGCGCGAACGTGCCGTACAAGGCGCGGCCGCTGGTCGCCGACTGGCTGCGGGAGCAGCTCGGATGAGCGGCGCGCCGCTGGTCGCGGACTGGCTACGGGGGCAGCTCGGGTGACCGGCGTCGCCCTGATCGGCGCCGGCATGTGGGCGCCGCGGCTCGCGGCCGCCGCGCAGCGCGCCGGGCTCGAGCTCGTCACGTGCTACTCCCGCGACCCGGCCAGGCGCGAAGCGCTCGCCGAGCGGTTCGGATGCGGCGCGGCGCTGACGTTCGATGACGCGATCGAGCACCCGCGCGTCGACGGCGTCGTGCTTGCCACCCCCAACGACGTCCACGCAGCGCAGGCGATCGCGTGCGCCGAGCGCGGCCGGCACGTGTTCGTCGAGAAGCCGATCGCCAACACCGTCGAGGCCGCCGAGCGGATGCGCGACGCCTGCGGCCACGCGGGCGTGCTGCTGATGGTCGGCCACGGGTTCCGGCGGCTCGGCGCCGCGCGGATGGCGAAGGCGCTGGTCGACGACGGCCGCCTCGGCACGGTCGTGCTGGCGGAGGCGTGCTTCTCGCTCACCGGCCGCCTGCCGCCGGGAGCGTGGCGCTCGCAGCGCGCGCGCAACCCCGGCGGCCCGCTGATGCAGCTCGGCATCCACCACGTCGACACGCTGGCGTGGCTGCTCGGGCCGGTCGAGCGCACCACCGGCCAGTTCGCCCGGGTGCACACGAGCGCCGAGATCGACGACGTCGGCGTCGCGACGCTCGAGTTCGCGTCCGGCGCGCTCGGCGTGCTGACCGGCTCCTACGTCTCGCCGCACGTGTTCTCGCTGCGCCTCCAGGGCACCGACGGCGTGCTCGACTACCGCGCCGATCTCGCCGCCGTGTGGCCGGCCGCCGAGCGCGTCGACGAGGTGAGCACCCTGACGGTCGACGGCGAGTTGGTCGCGTTCGAGCCGCGCGACATGCTCGCCGAGGAGCTGGCCGAGTTCGGCGCCGCGATCCGCGGCGAGGCGGTGGTGGAGACCGGCGCCGCCGAGGGCCTCGCGGCGCTGCGCGTGATCCTTGACGCGGTCGGGTCGCGCCCCAACGAGGCGCTCGTCCCGTGACGCCGGGCGGGCGGGACGAGGGGCGGCCCTTCATCGGGCGGCCGGTGCGGCGGCGCGAGGACGCGCGCATCCTGCGCGGCCGCACGCGCTATGTGGACGACATCGACCCGCCCGGCACGCTCCACATCGCGTTCGTGCGCAGCCTGCATGCGCGGGCGCGGATCGCCGGGATCCGCGGCGACGAGCTGATCACCGC
>JBKOYW010000246.1:0-2900 GCA_046744275.1 Actinomycetota bacterium | reverse complement strand
GCTATCGTCTCGTGGGCTCGGAGATGTGTATAAGAGACAGCACCCCGACCGGATGGCGCAGCGGATCCTCGGGATGGGCGACGTCCTGTCGTTCATCGAGAAGGCCGAGCAGTCGGTCGACGAGGACGAGGCGAAGGAGCTCGAGAAGAAGCTCCGCAAGAACCAGTTCACGCTCGAGGACTTCCTCGACCAGCTCAAGCGGATCCGCAAGATGGGCCCGCTGACCTCGATCCTGAGCATGATCCCCGGGCTCGCCGGCCATCAGCTCTCCAAGATGCAGGTCGACGACCGCGAGCTCGACCGCGTCGAAGCGATCATCCTCTCGATGACTCCGTACGAGCGCCGGCACCCGGAGGCGATCAAGGGCTCCCGGCGGCTGCGGATCGCCAAGGGGAGCGGCACGACCGTCCAGCAGGTCAACCAGCTGGTCAAGCAGTTCGGCGAGATGCGCAAGATGATGCGCGGGCTGCAGTCGGGCAAGATGCCCGACCTCGGCGAGCTGATGCGTCAGCGGTGACCTGTTCCGCTATCCTGCCGCGCCGAAATGGCAGTCAGCATGCGACTCACCCGCGTCGGCGGGAAGAAGGATCCGGTGTGGCGCGTCGTCGTCGCGGATCGCCGCTCGCCCCGCGACGGGCGCTTCATCGAGACGGTCGGCCGCTACAACGCGCAGACCGACCCGTCGACGATCGTGCTCAACGAGGAGCGCATCCGCCACTGGCTCGACCGCGGCGCCCAGCCGAGCGACACGGTCAAGAAGCTCCTCAAGACGCAGGGCATCGCCCGCTAGGGCCCCGTGCGGGAGCTGCTCGTCTACCTGGCTCAGCGGCTGGTCGACGAGCCCGACCGGGTCGAGGTCGAGGAGTTCGAGGAGGACGACGGCACGCTCGTGCTCGAGCTGTCGGTCGCCGACGATGACTACGGCAAGGTCATCGGGCGAGGGGGACGCACCGCGCAGGCCCTCCGCACGGTCGTCAAGGCCGCCGCGGTCAAGGACAACCGGCGCGTCCTCGTCGACATCGTCGAGTGAGCTGGTGCCCGCCGGCCGCGTAGGGCGGCCGCACGGGCTCGACGGCTCGTTCCACGTCGTGCGCGCCGGCACGCTCTCGCTCGGCGCCGCCGTCACGGTCGCCGGCCGCTCCTACGAGATCGAGCGCCTCGCAGGCACTTCGGAGCGTCCCATCGTCCGCCTCTCCGGCTGCTCCTCCCGCGAGGACGCCGAGGCGCTGCGGGGGGCGGACCTGCTGGTGCCGGACGTGCTCGGCGAGGACGAGTACTGGGCGGCCGACCTCGTGGGATGCACGGTCGTGGACGGCTCGCGCGTGGTCGGCGAGGTGTCGCGGATGATCGCCCTGCCGTCGTGCGAGGCGCTCGAGGTGGGGGAGGTGCTCATCCCGATGGTGCGCGACGCGATCCGGTCGATCGACGTCGAGGCCCGGCGGATCGACGTCGACATGGAGTTCGTCGGCGAGTGAACCTCGACGTCTTCACGCTCTTCCCGCAGTGGTTCGAGTGGTTCCGCGAGCAGCGCCACATCGCGAACGCCTTGGCGCTCGGCCATACGTTCGAGTGCGTCGATCCGCGCGAGTCGACGCTGCTCAAATGGGGTCAGGTGGACGACACGCCGTTCGGCGGCGGCGCCGGCATGGTCCTGCGCGTCGACGTGATGGAGGCCGCCCTGCGGGCGCGCTACGGGGTCGATCCGGTCGAGCTCCGGCGCGATCGGCGCGTCATCGCCTTGACGCCCGGCGGCCGGCTGCTGGACGACGCGCTCGCGGAGGAGCTGGCGGGCGAGCCGGCGTTGACGCTGCTGTGCGGCCGCTACGAGGGGTTCGACGAGCGGATCCTCGAGAACTTCGTCAGCGACCAGGTGTCGATCGGCCGCTACGTGCTGGCCGGCGGGGAGCTGGCGGCGATGGTGGTCGCCGACACCGTCCTGCGCAAGCTGCCGGGCGTCCTGGGGAAGGACGAGTCGGCCGTGGAAGAGTCGTTCTCGGCCGCGCTGGAGGGCGCGCCGGAGTACCCGCACTACACGCGACCGGCCGAGTGGCGCGGCTGGACGGTGCCCGAGGTCCTGCTCTCCGGCCACCACGAGCGCATTCGCGAGTGGCGTCGTGAGCAGAGCCGCCGCCGTTCGCTACCATGATTCGCCCGCGTGCTGCCGCCTTCCCTCCTGCCTGGCGCCGCGGTCTTTCTTTGTCATGAGCACCGTCATCGACAGCCTCGAGCGTCAACAGCTTCGCCGTGTCCCCGCCTTCCAGGCGGGTGACCGCGTCCGCGTCCACTTCCAGGTCGTCGAGGGCAACCGCCGGCGTACCCAGGTCTTCGAGGGCGTGGTGATCAAGCGCCAGGGCGAGGGGGTGCGCGAGACCTTCACGGTCCGCAAGAACTCGTTCGGGGTGGGCGTGGAGCGCACATTCCCCGTGCACTCGCCGAAGATCGAGCGGATCGAGGTCGCCGCCCGCGGCGACGTCCGCCGCGCCAAGCTCTACTACCTGCGCGGCCGCGTCGGCAAGCGCGCGCGGGTGCGCGAGCGGCGGTACATCGGGCCGGAGGAGGTCGTCGAGGCCGGCCTGCTGCACGATCCCGCCGCCGAGGCGGCCGCTGCCGCGGACGACGAGGTGCCGGGCGAGGCGGTCGACCAGCAGGCGCTGGACGAGGCCGAGGAGGCCGCTCCGGCGGAGGCTCCCGAGGCCGAGGAGACCGCTGAGGTCGAGGCGTCGGCCGAGGCCGAGGCGGCCGCCGGGTCCGACGAGCCCGCCGCGGACGACGAGTCCAAGTAGGCGGCGTGGCGGCGAAGACGTCGTCAGCGTCGGGCTCGCTGCTCGAGCTCGTCCTGATCGTCGCCGTCGCGCTCGGCCTGGCGCTGGGCATCCAGGCGTTCCTCGTCAAGCCGTACC
>JBKOYW010000181.1:0-5821 GCA_046744275.1 Actinomycetota bacterium | reverse complement strand
GCGACGCCCGCACGGTGGCCCGCAGGTCGTGCACGTCGCGCCGCCGACGGGTCGCGCGCGTGCGGCGCGAGAGCCGCTGCGGCGTCCGCCGCGCGAGCCTGAACAGCAGCGCGCGCGCCTGCGCCCGCTCGGCGTCGGTGTACTCGGCGAAGTCCTTCTCGCGCAGCAGCTCCTCCTCGCTCCAGGCCGCCGGGACCTGCAGCTCCTCGAGCACCTGCTCGACGTCGCTCTCCATCGGCACGCCGACCCGCGGCAGCGCCGCGCGCTCGATCTTGCCGAGCGCTTCGAATGGGTCCTCGGGCCGGTCCGCCGGCGCGAACACGAGCGCGAACGCCTCGGCGAAGAGGTCGAAGTCGGAACGCGACGAGCACAGCGCCGCGCGCAGCGCGAAGTACGCGTCGACACGGGTCGCGGACTCGACCGCCGCGAGCGCACGGTGCGCGGCCATCACCTCGCCGACGCCCACCGGCGCTCCGCCGGCGCGCATGTAGGCGGCGAGTGACGAGACCCGGGCGGTGACCGGGTGGACCGGCGACGTCTCAGACACCGCCGAGCACTCCCCGCTCGCGCACGCGCTCGATGTCCTCGCGCACCTTGAGCGCCACGCCGAGCGTGGCCTCCAGGTCGCCGTCGGAGTCGAGCGCGAGCAGCGCCCGCGCCCAGGTGATCGTCTCCCCCACGCCGGGCAGCTTGTAGAGCTCCTCCTCGCGCAGCCGCGCGACCGCGACGCACACGCGATCGGCGATCGCCTCGGGCACGGCCGGCAGCCGCGTGCGCACGATCTCGGCCTCGCGCTCGCGCGTCGGGTAGTCGATCCAGTGGTACAGGCAGCGGCGCTTGAGCGCGTCGTGCAGCTCGCGCGTGCGGTTGGACGTGAGCACCACGAGCGGGCGCCGCTTGGCCTCCACGGTGCCCAGCTCGGGGATGGTGATCGCGAAGTCGGCCAGGAACTCGAGCAGGAACGCCTCGAACTCGTCGTCGGCGCGGTCGACCTCGTCGATCAGCAGCACGGCCGGGCCGTCGTGATCGAGCGCCTCGAGCAGCGGACGGCGCAGCAGGAACTCCGGTCCGAACAGCTCGCGCGCGGCGGCGCCGGCCTCGGCCGCGCGGATCGCCAGCAGCTGGCGCTGGTAGTCCCAGTCGTAAACGGCGTGGTGGAGATCGATGCCCTCGTGGCACTGTAGGCGGATCAGCCGCGCGCCCTGGGCGGCAGCGAGTGCCCGGGCCACCTCGGTCTTCCCCACGCCGGCCTCGCCCTCGAGCAGCAGCGGCTGCTCGAGCGTGGCGGCGAGGAAGACGGCGGTGCTCAGGGCCCGGTCGGCGAGGTAGCCCTCGCCGGCCAGGCTCCGTGTCACGTCCTCCGTCGTCGTGAACTGCACAACTTCATTGTGACGCCTGCTCGAGCGCCCGCCGGCACAGCACGCGCGCCAGGTGGCGCTTGTACTCGCCCGAGGCGTTCAGGTCGGCGGGCGGGTCAGTGCCCTCGGCGGCCTGCTCGGCCGCCGCGGCGATCGCGTTCGCATCGAGCGCGCCGCCGCGCAGCGCCTGCTCGGCGGCCGTCGCCCGCAGCGGCGTCGAGCCCATGTGGGTGAGCCCGATCCGTACGTCCTCGCACGAGCCGTCGGCGCCCTTCTTGACCAGCGCGCAGACGGCCACCATGGCCCAATCCTCCTTGCGCCGGTTGAACTTCTGGTAGCCGAATCCGTAGCCCTCGAGCGCCGGGAGGCTCACCGAGGTGAGGATCTCCCCGTCGCCGACCGCGGTCGTCAGGAAGTCCTCGAACAGGTCGGCGGCCGCGACCTCGCGCTCGCCGCCCTCGCCCCGGATCTGCACCGAGCCTTCGGCCGCCAGCAGGACCGCGGGCATGTCGGAGGCCGGGTCGCCGTGGGCGAGCGAGCCGCCGATCGTGCCGCGATAGCGGACCTGCGGGTCGGCGATCGTGCTCGCCGCCGTCGAGGCGAGCCCGAGCCCGCCCTGCGAGACCGCGAAGTGCGTCGTCATGGCGCCGATCCGCCAACTGCCGTCGTCGCGGTCGATGCCGGTCATGTCCGGCACGCGCCGCAGGTCGACGAGCAGCGACGGCGCCGCCAGCCGCAGCTTCATCAGCGGCAGCAGCGAGTGCCCGCCGGCGAGCACCTTGGCGTCCTCGCCACCGTCGCGCAGCGCGGACAGCGCCTCGTCGAGCGACTGGGGCGCGACGTAGTCGAACTTGGCGGGGATCATGACCCACCTCCTTCGCCCGGGCTCGTCGGTCCGGAGCCGGCGCTCCCGCTGCCGTGGCCGTTCCAGGCGCCGCCCTGCGGACCGGGGTCGCCGGCGGGCGAGCCACCCTTCGCCGCCTGGATCGCCGACCAGATCGCCTGCGGGCTGAGCGGCATGTTGATGTAGCTGACGCCGAGCGGCCGGACCGCGTCGATGACCGCGTTGGTCACGGCCGCCGACGAGGCGATGGTGCCGGCCTCGCCGACGCCCTTGACGCCGAGCGAGTTGACCGGCGACGGCGTCTCCGTTCGGTCGGTCTCGAAGTTCGGCACGTCGGCGGCGCTCGGGAGCGCGTAGTCGACGAACGTGCCGGTCACGAGCTGGCCGTCGTCGTCGTAGTGGATGCGCTCGAACAGCGCCTGTCCGATGCCGTGCACGACGCCGCCGTGGATCTGGCCCTCGATCAGCATCGGGTTGATGGCAGGGCCGCAGTCGTCGACGGAGACGTAGCGCACGACGTCGACCTTCCCGGTCTCGGCATCGACGTCGACGATGCACGCGTGCGCGCCGAACGGCCACGTGAAGTTCGTCGGGTCGTAGAACGTCGTCTCTTCGAGCCCGGGCTCCATGCCCTCGGGCAGGTTCTCCGGCACGTACGCCGCGCCCGCGACCTCGGCCAGCGTCATGCCCTTGTCCGGGGAGCCCTTGACCGAGTACTTGCCGTCGGTCAGCTCGATGTCCTCGGGCGCCGCCTCGAGCAGGTGCGCGGCGATCCGCTTCGCCTTGTCGGCCACTTTGAGCGCGGACTGGGCGAGCGACTCGCCGCCGACCGCCAGTGCGCGCGAGCCGTAGGTGCCGAGGCCGAACGGGCCGGTGCTGGTGTCGCCGTGCATCACGTCGACCTGATCCGGCGTCGTACCGACGCGGTCGGCGACGATCTGGGCGAACGCGGTGTCGTGGCCCTGGCCGTGCGGGGCCGTGCCGCTGTAGGCGGTCACAGCGCCGGAGGCGTGGATGCGCACGATCGACGACTCGTAGAAGCCGGCCTGGAGGCCGACGCCGCTCGGCCCGACGACGCGCGACGGCGCCAGCCCGCAGATCTCCATCCACGTCGAGAACCCGATGCCGCGGTAGATGCCCTTCGCGCGCAGCTCCTCCGCCTCGCGCCGGACCTGGTCGACGTCGACGTGCGTCAGGAGCTTGTCGAGCGAGCCGTGGTAGTCGCCGGAGTCGTAGACGACCCCGATCGCCACCTCGGCCGGGAAGTCCTCCTTCGGGATGAAGTTCTTGCGCCGGAGCTCCAGCGAGTCCATGCCGAGCTCGGAGGCGAGCTGCTCGACCATCACCTCGATCAGGTGCGTGGCCTCCGGCCGGCCGGCGCCGCGCGTGGCGTCGGTCGCCATCTTGTTGGTGAAGACCCCGCGCGCCGTGTACTTGAGGTTCGGGATCTTGTAGCAGCCGCTGATCACGAATCCCGTGAAGCACGGGATGAACGGCGTCAGCAGCGTGTAGTAGGCGCCGAGGTCGCAGATCGCCGTGCACTCGATGCCGGTGATCGTGCCGTCGCGCTTGGCGCCCACCTTCACGTAGTCGATCTGGTCGCGCCCGTGGATCGTCGCGCTCATGTGCTCCGAGCGCGTCTCGGTCCACTTGACCGGGCGGCCGAGCTTGCGCGCCGCCCACGCCGCGACGACCTCCTCGCCGTAGTGGGAGATCTTCACGCCGAAGCCTCCGCCGACGTCGGGCGCGATCACGCGGATGCGGTCCTCGGAGACGCCGAACTCGCCGGCCATGAAGAGGCGGATCAGGTGCGGGTTCTGGCTGGTGAGGTGCAGGGTGAGCTGGCCGCCGCGCCATTCGGCCACGCAGGCGCGCGGCTCGATCGGCGCGCCGGCCGTGCGGTGGTTGACGATCCGGCGCTCGATCACTACGTCCGCGTCGGCCCACGCGGCGTCCATGTCGCCGCCGCCGATCGTCCATTCGTGCGTCTGGTTGGTGCCGATGTCCTCGTGGACGAGCGGCGAACCGGCCTCGAGCGCCTTCTCCGGGTCGACGACCACGGGCAGTGGCTCGTACTCGACAAAGACCTGCTCGGCGGCGTCGCGGACGCCGTACTTGTCGGAGCCGAGCACGACAGCGACGGCCTGGCCGACGTACTTGACCGTGCCGCGCGCGAGCGGCCATGTCTCCGGCGCCTTGACCTCGACGCCCGGCGGCACCCACGCCATCGGGAGCGGCGACTCGAGCTGGAGGTCCTCGCCGGTGAAGACGCCGTGGACGCCGGGCGCCTGCTTGGCGCCGGAGGCGTCGATCGAGACGATGCGGGCGTGCGCCTCCGGCGAGCGGATGATCGCCATGTGGAGCATGCCGGGCATCACCACGTCGTCGACGTAGCGGCCGCGCCCGGTGATCATCCGGGGGTCCTCCTTGCGGCGCATCGCCTGGCCGACCCAGCGGTCGACCCGGGTGGTCTGCTCGACGGTGCTCATGCCGGCACCCCCTTCGAGGCCTGGGCGGCATCGAGCACCGCCTTGACGATGTTCTGGTAGCCGGTACAGCGGCAGAGGTTGCCGGCCAGTGCCTCGCGAACGTCCTCCTCGCTCGGGTCCGGGTTCCTTGCGAGCAGGTCGGCCGACGCCATGATCATCCCGGGCGTGCAGAATCCGCACTGGAGCCCGTGGTTCTTCCAGAACGCCTCCTGGAGCGGATGCAGCTCGTCCTCGGTCCCCATCCCCTCGATCGTGGTCACCTCGGAGCCGTCCGCCTGCACGGCGAGGACCGTGCAGCTCTTGACCGCCTCACCGTCGAGATGCACCGTGCACGCGCCGCAGTTGGAGGTGTCGCAGCCGACGTGCGTGCCGGTGAGTCCGAGCGTGTCGCGTATGAGGTGGACGAGCAGCAGCCGTGGCTCCACCTCTTCCTCGTACTGCACGCCGTTGACCGTCACCGAAACCCGTGCCATACAGCGTCTCCTCCTCCGTCGAGAACGCGACCTTCCGGCAGCCTATTGCACCCGCGAGGCGGGCGGGACGGTCTACCGGCGCCGGTGGTAGGCGAGCGCGAGCGAGGCGAGCAGCAGGCGGTCGTCGCGCTCGATCTCCTCGAAGCGGAGCCCGAGCTCGGCGTCGGTGACGCGGACCGCGACGGCCTCGGCGACGACCTCGTGGTCGGCGACCTGGATCCGCAGCTCCAGCGTCCCGTCGACCGCGTCCGCACCCTCGCGCGCGACGCACACGCCGCCCGCGCTGACGTCGCGCGTCACGGTGCTCCACTCGCCGCCGCGGGCGCGCGAGCGCATGCGAACGGGGAGCGGGACCGGGGCGCGCGAGAACGTGCGGCGCTGGCCGAGCCGGATGTCGTCGGTGACGCGGAGGATCACCTCGTCGGCGAGCGGGCTGCCGATGCGGCCGCGGACGGCCTGCATACGACCGTCGGACTCCAGCAGCAGGTAGGCGACCGCGCCGACCTCCGGCGGGTCATCCTCCAGCTGCGCCTCGAGCGCGAGCACGACGTCGGGGCCGCTGAAGCCGATCACGCGGCAGGGCAGGCTCTCGCCCACGTCCAGCCGTGCGGGCTGGCCTTCGACGAGCTGCGGCATGTTGACGAGCGACATACCCCC
>JBKOYW010000542.1:0-3739 GCA_046744275.1 Actinomycetota bacterium | reverse complement strand
ACGCCGGCGAGCCGGTCACGCGGCTCGCCGAGCGGCTCAGCGCGCCGGTCATGGTCACGTATGGCGCGGCCGGGCTGCTCGCGCCCGCGCACCCGTGCCTGGTCGGCATGCCGCCGCACGTCGAGCCGGCCGGCACGCTGTGGGATGAGGCCGACCTCGTACTGGCGATCGGATCCGACCTCGACGGCGTGCAGACCCAGAACTTCGCGATGCCGCAGCCGGCGTCGCTGGTGGCGGTCAACCTCGACGCCGAGGACGCGACCAAGAACTACCGCGTCGACTGCCTGCTCGAGGGCGACGCCGGCGCTGTGGCGGCCGCGCTCGCCGACCGCGTCCCGGACCGGGGCGCGCTCGAGCCGCTCGCCGAGCGCCTGCACGACGTCCGCGCGCGGGCGTGCTCGCAGCTCGACGGGCGGGCGCTGCGCTTCCTCGACGCGATCCACTTCGCGCTGCCAGAGGACGCCGTCGTGGTTGCCGACATGTGCATCCCCGGCTACTGGCTCGCCGGCTTCCACACGCCCGCCGCGCCCCGCCGGCTCCAGATCCCGCTCGGCTGGGGCACGCTCGGCTACGCGTTCCCGGCCGCGCTCGGCGCGGCGCTCGCCGGCACCGGGCCGACCGTCGCGATCGCGGGCGACGGCGGCTTCCTGTTCGCGTGCGGCGAGCTGGCGACGATGGCGCAGGAGCGCATCCCGCTGACCACGGTGATCGTCGACGACGGCGGCTACGGGATGCTGCGCTACGACCAGGACGTGCACGGCGACGAGCGATACGGCGTCGACCTGCAGACGCCCGACTTCGAGGCGCTCGCCGCCGCCTTCGGGATCCGCTCCGAGACCGTCGACGGCCTCGACGACGCGTTCGGCGAGGCGCTCGCCCGCCACGTGGCCGAGCCCGAGCCGAGCGTGCTGGTGGCGCGCACCCCTGAGCCGCTCGTGCCGCCGCCGAACACGTCGCCCAACTGGTACCGCAGGCGCAGCTAGTCGGGTTCCCGGTGGACGGCGACGCCGGCCACCACGAGCGTGACGCCCACCACCTCCACGAGCGTCGGCAGCTGGGAAAGGACGACGATCCCGATGACCGTCGCCGTGGCGGGCAGCAGCGAGACCATCAGGGCGTACGTGGCGCGCTGCATCCGCGCGAGCGCGAGCTGGTCGGCCACGTACGGGATCACCGACGAGGACACGCCGACGCCGATGCCGGCCGCGATGGCAACCGGGTCGTCGAGCACGGGCAGCACGGCCCAGCCGCCGATCGGGGTCACCACTACGGCGGCGATCAGCATCGACGCGGCGAGGGCGTCGATCCCGGCGCCGGCCCCGCGCTCGGCGACGCGCGCGCCGAGGATGATGTAGAGCGCGAACAGCACGGCGTTGGCTGCGGCGAACAGGACGCCGAGCGGCTCGCCCTCGAGCACGACGTCGGTGAGCAGGTAGACGCCGGCGACGGCCATCACGAGCGCGACCAGGTTGCGTGGCGTGCGCGTCCCGAGCGCCGCCAGCACGATCACGGGCAGGAACTCGATCGCGGCGACCGTGCCGAGCGGCAGCCGGTCGATCGCGCTGTAGAAGATGCAGTTCATCAGCGCGAGCACCGTGCCCCAGGCGATCAGCACGCGCCGGGCGCGCACATCTAGGGCGAGGAAGGCCCGCCACGGGCGCCGCCACACGGCGAAGATGAGGGCCGCCGAGGCGATCCGCAGCCACGCCACGCCGAGTACCTCCACGCGCGCGAACAGCAGCACCGCGAACGCGGGCCCGAGGTAGTGGAACACCGCGCTGATCGCGAAGAAGCTCTCGGGCGGCGCCTTGGTCGCGAACGCGCCCGCCCAGCGGTTCACGGTGGTCGCCGTCACGCCACCGACGGTAGGCGCGCGCCGGCCGACCGGCAACATCGATGCGTGATGGCAGCTATCTACGATGGCGCGATGGAGCTCCGCCAGCTTCGCGCCTTCGTCCACGTGACGCACGCCGGGACGTTCACGCGCGCGGCCGAGGAGCTGCACCTGGCGCAGTCCGCCGTCTCGCAGTCGGTCGGCCGGCTGGAAGCGGAGCTCGGGTTCGCGCTGCTGCGCCGCACGCGTGACGGCGTCGAGCTGACCGAGGCGGGATCGGTCGTGTTCGAGCGCGCGCGCGAAATCGTCGCCGGCGCCGACGCGATCCGCTCCGACCTCGCCGCACTGCGCGGCCTGCTCGAGGGGACGGTCGCGCTCGGCACGATGCTGCCGCCCGGCCCGATCGATCTGCCCGAGCTGCTGGCACGCTTCCACGAATCGCACCCCGGGATCGGCGTCCACGTCCGCGAGGGCAGCGCGCCCGAGATCATGGCGCTGGTCCGGCGCGACGAGCTCGACGTCGCGTTCACCGGCCTGCCCGCCGACCGGCTCGGCGACGGCCTCGCGGGCGAGCAGATGCTGACCGAGGAGCTGCTGCTGATCGCGCCGCCGGCCCACGAGCTCGGCAGCCCGTCCCTGGCGGACCTCTCCGGCGTGCCGTTCATCGGCTACCGGCGCGGCTCCGCGCTGCGCGACACGATCGACGGAGCGCTGCGGGCTGCGGGGGCGGCGCCGCAGGTCGTGTTCGAGAGCGACGAGCTGGTGAGCGTGCGCGAGCTGGTCGCCCGCTCGCTCGGTGTCGCGATCGTGCCGCGGTCGACGGTCAAGGGCGACGGGCCGCCGGTCGCGGTGATTGCGATCGGGCTCGAGCGCCCGCTCACGCTCGTCTGGCGCGAGCGCCGCCAGCCGCCGGCGGCCGCCGCGTTCCTCGCCTTCGTGCGCGCGGCCGCGGCCGACCAGCGCCTCCCGCTGGCCGGATGAGGCTCCGGCAGGTTCGGGAAGGCGATGCCGCGCGGCTGCGCGAGCTCCGGCTCCGCGCACTGCGTGAGGCACCGTACGCGTTCGCGACGACATTCGACGGGGCGAGTGCGCGGCCTCCCGAGTACTGGGACGAGTGGGCGAGGGCGCCGGTCGAGGAGCAGGTCACGGTGGTGGCGGTCGACGGCGAGCGCTGGGTCGGCATGGTCTCCGGCTGGCTGCTGGAGGACAAGCCCGGCAGCGCCTGGCTCGCGCGGCTGTGGGTCGACCCGAGCGTGCGGCGAGCCGGGCTGGGCTCACGGCTGATCGAGGCGGTGGCCGACTGGGCGCGCGACCGCGGGTGCGCCACGCTGGAGCTGTCGGTGACCGGCAACAACGTCGCCGCCGCGGCGCTCTACCTCCGCTGCGGGTTCGTTGAGACCGGCCGCCGGCGCCCGCTGCCCGCAGACCCGTCCCGAACCGAGGTGTTCCTCAGTCGGCCGGTACGGCCGTGAGCACCGTCGGTCCCTGCCGCCGCGGGTTGCCGTCGGCCGGCTCGAGCGTGACCGAGATGCGCGGGAACTTCTTCGGGTCGGCCGCGCCGACCAGCCTGACCGTGCCGCGCCCGCTGTCGTCGGGGTGGAACGTGCCGGCGGAGACGCGGCGGCGGTCGTTGCCGGGCGCCACGAACCACAGCTCGTAGAGGCCGTCGGGCCGCGGGTCGCGCAGGCGCTCGATGTCGATCGTCACTTCGCGGCCGACGCCGGTGGTCTGCACGGTGGCGCTGACCTGCGCGCCGCCGCCGCGCAGTTCGTAGCGATCGCCTGCGCCCCCGGGGATGACGAGCAGCGCGGCGGCCGCCGCGGCCGCCGGGACGACGAGCAGCCACCAGGGACGCCGCCGGCGGCGCGGCGCCGCGATCGCCGCGAACACCCGCTCCTCGAGCCC
>JBKOYW010000441.1:0-6085 GCA_046744275.1 Actinomycetota bacterium | reverse complement strand
TGACGCGCACCTTCTCGCTGCGCGCCGTGTCGAGCTCCGGCGTGGCGAGGTGGACGGCGCTGACCACCACCCGGCCGGCCTTGGGGGTGCGGAACGGGGTCAGGAACTCGCCCGCGGTGCCTCCGCGGATCGGCACCAGCGCCTCGGTCTGCTGGTGGATCTTGCGGCCGTTGCGAAAGAAGCGCACGACGACGGTCTGGCCGGGCACGAACGGGCGCAGCTCCCCGCGGACGCGCCATAACGTGCGCGTGAGCGCGACGCTGCGGTCGCCGTCGCGCATCACCTTCTGCGCCTTCAGCTTCAGCGTGCCCTGGACCGGAACCGGTGTCGGGGTGGGCGTCGGCGTCGGGACCGGCGGGTCCTGCGCAGCGGCGGAGGCGGGCAGCAGCAGCGCAGCCGCCAGCGCGGACGCTATGCCGGCACGGGCGCGACGTGCCGGCCGGCGCGCGTGGCGAGCAGGGAGATGGCGAGCGTCGTCGTGACGCTCCCGGCGATCAGCAGCAGGAATCCCCACCAGGGCAGCTCCTTCGTGAAGCCGAACGAGATCGAGTTGTGAAATGCGTGCAACATGATGCACGGAAGCAACGACGACGTGCACAGCAGCAGCACGCACAGCGCCATTCCGAACAGGCTGAGGACGATCGTGCCGATCCAGTCGCCGCTCGGCAGGTGCACGAGCCCGAAGGCGATGCCGGTGATCGCCACCGACGTCACGACGCCGGTCTTCTCGTGCAGGACGCGGAACAGGAAGCCGCGGAAGAAGAACTCCTCGGCAAGCGGAGCCACGAAGCAGGTCATCGCCGCGAAGGCGATCAGCGCGACGGCCGAGTCCTCCGCCTTGAGGTCGGTGACGATGTCCTGCTCCTCGGGCTGGCCGAAGATGAGGCCGACCACGACGGCGGCCACCCAGAAGGAGGCGTAGACGGCCAGCGTCCACCCCAGCGCGGGCCGCCAGGCGGGCACGCGCAGGCCGAACGTCGGGGGCGTGGGCCGGACGGTCGCCAGCCACGAGGCGACCGCCACCGTGCAGCCGATCAGGGCGGCGTCGAGCACGACGGTGAAGCCGATCGTCGCCGCGTCGGAGTCGGTCAGGCTGTCGACGTCGCCGCCCGCGGCCTCCACCACGATGGCCGCGACGATCTGGACGACCAGCACGGCCACGAACGCCGCCAGCACGACCAGGAAGGGCGCCCACACCGGCACCCCGACCCGCGGCAGCTCGTCCGCCCGCGGCTCCGCCGGGACGGGCGCGCCCTCCGGCAGCTCGGGCCGCAGCGGCGGCGACCCGGGGTGCTGGAAGGAGGGCGGGACGCTCGTCATGTGCCGTATCAAGCGTATTCACACAGCGCCGGAAGCTCGGCGAGCGAGCGGATGACCGGCACGCCGGCGGGTGCGGGCGACGGTCCGTCGCGCACCACGAGCACCGCCCGCAGGCCGGCCGCGAGCGCTCCGGCGACGTCCTCGTCGGGGTTGTCGCCCGCGTGCACGGCGCCATCCGCGTCGGTGCCGGCGAGGCCGAGCGCGTGCTCGAAGATCGCGCGGTCGGGCTTCGCGTGCCCCAGCTCGGCGGACGCCACGGCGCCGTCTACGAGCGGCGCCAGGCCGGTCTCCGCCAGGCGCTCGTGCAGGGAGTGGTCCCAGTTGGACACCACCACGATGCGCAGGCCGCGCGAGCGCAGCGTCCGCAGCGTCGGCGCGACGTCCGGGTACGCGTGGAAGCGCAGAGCGGCGAGCAGCGCGCCGGTGAGCGCCTCCGTCGAAGCGTCGACGCCGAGCGCCGGCCGCATCGCCTCCGCGCTGCGCCGCCGCAGGTCGGCCAGCGAGGCCGCGTCGCGGCCCTCGTGCAGATGCGCGCGGTAGTACCCGATCTCGGCCTTGATGGCGGCGCTCGCCACCTCGTGCGACACCTCGACGCCGAGCCGCTCGCGCAGTGCGGCCCGCAGGAGCGGCGCCGGCGGCTCGAAGTACACGAGCGTGCCGAGGGCGTCGAGAAGGGCAGCTCGTAATCGGCGGCCCGGACGGCCGCCGTCCCCGTCAGGGCGCCGACTGGATGTCGGCGCAGGCATGTCATTCTGCGGCACGCTCATGAATCTAGGCACCCTCGAGGAGTTCTGGCGCGGCAACGACGAGTGGATCGCTGCGCTGATCACGATGGCGCTCGCGGTCGCGCTGGCGTACATCGTCGATCGCGCCTTCCAGCGCCGCGCGGAGCGGCTCGCGAGCTCGCTCGTACGCGGCGACGTCTCGCGCGAGACCGCGACGCGGCTGCGGTTCGTGCGCCGATTCATCTACGCGACGATCCTCCTGATCGGCCTCGCGATCGCGCTGTCGCAGTTCTCCGGCATCAACCGGATCGCGGCCAGCATCCTCGCCTCGGGCGTCGTCGCCGCCGCGATCATCGGCTTCGCCGCCCGCCAGACGCTCGCCAACTTCGTCGCCGGTGTGATGCTCGCCGTCACGCAGCCGATCCGCGTCGGCGACTGGGTGACGTTCGAGGACCACTACGGCGTCGTCGAGGACGTCCGGCTGAACTACACGATCCTGCGCACGGCCGGCGAGCAGCGGCTGCTGATCCCGAACGAGAAGCTCGCCTCCGGCGTGATGAAGAACGACACGCTGGCCGTCGATGCCGTCGGGCTCGAGATCGAGGTCTGGATCCCGGCCGGCGCCGACGCCGCGCGCGCCGTCGAGGTGCTGCAGGACGAGGGCGAGGTCGCCGTCGCCGAGATGGTGCCGTGGGGCGTCCGACTGGCGGTCGGCGGCGGCACGGTGCCACCTCCCGAGCGCGCGCCGGGCGAGGCCGCATTGCGCGCGCGCTGCCATGCGCGCCTGCGCGAGGAAGGGCTGCTGGAGGGTTTCGGCGGGCCGGGACGAAGCTGAGCGATGTCTACACTGGGTGGTTCGCGCCGCCCCGGCGAACGCCCTCATGAGCCGCTCGCAACGCTACAGGCGACGCCGCCGCTATCGCGGTCGACATCGCTCCCAAGCCCTGCTCGCCGTCATGGTGGTGCTGGGCGTCGTCGGCATCGCGGGGCTCTCGGTTGTGGGCTGGGTCGTCTCGACCGCCGCCTCGGCGCCCGCGCTGACCACGCTCAAGGAGCGCGACCCCGGCTCGAACACCGAGGTGCTCGCGGCCGACGGCACGCGCCTCGGCTTCATCTCCGCGGACGAGCTCAGCCGCCCGGTGTCGGGCGACCGGCTGCCGAAGGTGCTCAAGGACGCCACCGTCGCGATCGAGGACGAGCGCTTCTACAAGCACCAGGGCGTCGACTACGAGGGCATCATCCGCGCCGCGGTCAAGAACTTCATGAGCCGCGAGACCGTCGAGGGCGGCTCGACGCTGACCATGCAGCTGGTCAAGAACCTCTACACCGCGGACCGCACGCGCGAGGGGCTGGCCGGCTACCAGCGCAAGATCCGCGAGGCCAAGCTCGCCGAGGAGCTCGAGAACGAGCACTCGAAGGAGTGGATCCTCGACAAGTACCTCAACACCACGCCGTACGGCACGGTCGGCGGGCAGACCGCGATCGGCGCCGAGGCCGCGGCGCGCGTCTACTTCAACAAGCGGGCGAAGCAGCTCGACCTGCACGAGGCGGCGCTGCTGGCCGGCCTGCCGCAGGCGCCCTCGGCGTACTCGCCGATCAAGAACGGCCCGGCCGCCAAGCGCCGCCGCAACGACGTGCTCGACAAGATGGCCGAGCTCGGCATGGTCACCCCGCAGCAGGCCGAGGCGGCCAAGCGGCGCGGGCTGGACCTCAACCCGTCCGACTACTTCAGCCGCCGTCGCGAGAGCTACTTCTTCGACTACGTCAAGGACGAGCTGATCAAGGAGTACGGCCCGCGGACGGTCAAGCTCGGCGGCCTCGTCGTGCACACGACGATCGACCTCGACATGCAGCGCAAGGCGCGCGAGGCGATCGCTTCGCAGCTGGGCGACATCGGCCCGTCCTCGGCGCTCGTGACGATCAACCCGAAGAACGGCTACATCCTCGCGATGGCCTCGTCCGGCGACTACGCCGACTCGAAGTTCAACCTCGCGGCCCAGGGCGAGCGCCAGCCAGGCTCGTCGTTCAAGCCGATGGCCCTGATGACCGCTCTCCGGAAGGGTGTGAACCCGAGCAGCACGCGCTACACGTCCGTCTCGCCGACGCGGATCAACGACCCGCGCTACGGGCCGCCATTCGAGATCAAGACCTACGGTGGGACCAGCGGCGGCAACATGAACCTCGTCGAGGCGACGATCCGGTCCGACAACTCGGTCTTCATCCAGCTCGCGATGGACGTCGGGCCTGAGAACGTCGCCGACACCGCCGTCGACATGGGGATCCGGCGCGAACACGTCAAGGGTTACCCGGCAGAGTCGCTCGGCGGGCTCGAGGAGGGCGTGTCGCCGCTCGAGATGGCGACCGCGTACGGGACGATCGCGTCCGGCGGCTACCGCAACCGCCCGACCGCGATCACCAAGGTCACGTTCCCGACCGGAAAGTCGGAGCTGCCGCGCCGCTGGAAGGTCAAGCGCACGAAGGTCTTCAAGGATGGGATGACGTACGAGGCGACGAAGATCCTCGAGCAGAACATCCAGCGCGGCACGGGGACGCGCGCCGCCACCGGCTGCCCGGCGGCGGGCAAGACGGGCACGACCGACCGCAACACCGACGCCTGGTTCGCCGGCTTCACGCCGCGCCTCGCGACCGCCGTCTGGGTCGGCTATCCCAACGACCGCACGGAGATGAACTCGCTGTTCTACGGCGGACCGGTCGACGGCGGCACCTTCCCGGCCGCTATCTGGGGCGTGTACATGAAGTCGATCATCGGCAAGTTCTGCGGCTCGTTCCCGCAGCCGAAGGAGCCGTTCGTCTCGTCGCCGTTCTTCGGCGAGTACGCGAGCACGGGCGGCGGCAAGCTGGGCTTCGGCGGCGACGGCGAGGACGACGAGTCGACCGAGGAGCCCGTCGCGCCCGAGCCCACCGCTGAGCCCGAGGAGAGCGACCCGAGCGGCGGGACCGAATTCGATCCCGAGCAGTACGAGTCCGCCCCGCAGGACCCGCCCGACACCGAGGCTCCGGACACCCCCTAGGGCCGTGGTCCGCCTGCTGGTATAAACCGGCCGCAGTCGACACGAGGCAGCGGAGGTCTTGCAGGAGATGGCAACGGGAGTCGTGAAGTGGTTCAGCGACGAGAAGGGCTTCGGCTTCATCACCCCGGATGACGGAGGTCAGGACGCGTTCGTCCACTTCTCCGCCATCCAGGGAGACGGGTTCAGGACCCTCGCCGAGGGCGCGAAGGTGGAGTACGAGCTCGGCGAGAGCCCGAAGGGCCCGCAGGCAACGAACGTACGACCGATCTAGGGGACGCATCCGGCTTGGCGAAGGAAGAGAAGGTCGAGTTCGAGGGCGAGGTCGTCGAGGCGCTTCCGAACGCCATGTTCCGGGTGCAGCTCGACAACGGCCACGAGGTCCTCGGGCATGTCGCGGGCAAGATGCGGCGCTTCCGCATCCGCATCCTGCCCGGCGACCGCGTCCGCGTGGAGGTCTCGCCCTACGACCTCAATCGCGCGCGGATCGTATATCGCCATCGGTAGGGAACTCCGACTGATCGAGGCGATCGAGGGCGCGCTCGAGCGGCGGCCGGGCTCCCGCGTGCTCCGTTGGCTGGGCGACGACTGCGCGGTCGTGCGCGCCGGGGGCGTCGCAGCGGTGTCGACCGACGTGATGGTCGACGGCACTCACTTCCGGCTCGGCCACGGCTGGACGGCGCGCGACGCCGGCCACCGCGCGCTGGCGGGCGCGCTGTCCGACCTCGCCGCCATGGGCGCCGAGCCGGGCGAGGCGTACCTGTCGGTCGTCGTGCCGCCCGCGCTCGCCGACGAGGACGTGCTGGCCTTGCACGAGGGCGCCGAGGCGCTCGCCGCCGACTGCGGCGTCACCATCGCGGGCGGCGACCTGGTCGCGGGTGCCGCGCTGACCGTCGCGGTCACGGTGGTGGGCTGGGCGGACCGCGAGGACGAGCTCATCGGCCGCGACTGGGCGCAGCCCGGCGATCTCGTCGGCGTGACCGGCGACCTCGGCGCCGCGGCGGCCGGCCT